>JAKLEE010000490.1 GCA_022703215.1 Spirochaetota bacterium
GGACACGATCGGGGTGGCGACGAACAGTTCCCCCCGTGGTGGCATCGTTTGGGTGATGTGTCTCTGATGGCCCTAACCCGCTGCCCCCGCTGCGGAAAGCCGTGTATCTTCGTGGACTCTCAGCGGATCGGGGTCGTTGAGACACAGGCGGGGCCGCAAGACGTGACGGAGCGGCGACTGAGGTGCCCGCCTCCGGGCGGGTGCGGCTTCGACGAGAAAGAGGTTCTGGTGTTCTGGCGCTTTGAACTCTTCCAGGGCACGACCACGAAGAGGAGTGTGAGCCACTAGGTTCCCGGCCCAATTGGGCCGCGTTTCGATGGATAACCGGACCTGCCCGTCCGATTCTGACGACGGATGGGCAGGTTCGCTTTCTTCTCGCGCCTCCGAGCCGCGATCTCCGACGCCCTCACGGGCCGTCTCGTCACCCTCTCCCGCCGAGATCACCAGCCCCGCGTCACCGTCCCGACAGTCACCGGGCAGCGCATCCAGAGCGCGCTTACCTTCGCCAGCAACGGCGACCTCCGCGAGCTTGGCTCCGTCTACGACC
>JAKLEE010000491.1 GCA_022703215.1 Spirochaetota bacterium
CCGGCCAGCAGGTGGCGGTGAACTGGACCAGGGTGCAGCAGAAAAGCGCCCTCAAGGGCGTGAAGATCGTGTTCGAGGACCCGTACCTCGTGGTGGTCGAGAAGTCCCCGGGCCTGCTTTCCATCGCCACGGACAGGGAGAAGGAGCGCACCGCCTACCGGATCCTGAGCGACTCCGTGAAAAAGGTCAGCCGCGGCGCCAGGATCTTCGTGGTGCACCGCCTCGACAAGGACGCCTCGGGGCTCATGATGTTCGCCAAGAGCGTGTCCGTGCAGAAAACGCTCCAGGCGTCCTGGTCCCGCGACGTGCTCGAGCGGACCTACGTGGTGGCGGTGGAGGGGGTCGTGGGGCAGGACCGGGGCACAATCACCTCCTGGCTGAAGGAGACGAAGGGCCTGGCCATGTTTTCGAGCCCCGTGCCCAACGGCGGGCAGAAGGCGGTCACCTCCTACCGCGTCCTCAGGCGGGGCAAGGGGTTCTCCCTGCTGGAGGTGGAGCTGGAGACCGGGAGGAAAAACCAGATCCGCATCCACATGAAAGACCTC
>JAKLEE010000492.1 GCA_022703215.1 Spirochaetota bacterium
AGCCCGCTGGAGGCCGCCCAGAAATTCGTCTTCCTCAGCGTGATTCGGGGCATCTCCGGAATCCTGAGTTTCGTTCTGCCGCTTCTGGTCATCCCGTTCACCACGAGCCTGATCTACATCGTGCTGGCGACGGCGGGGCTGCGCCTGGTCACGGGCCTGGTCCAGTTCCTGTACTGCCTGCATATCATGCCGGATCTCCGTCGCCCGGCCGGCATTGGCCGCCAGGTACGCCAGCAGCTCGGCCTCGCGCTCGGAGAGCTCGCAGCGCCCGCCGTCGTCGTAGCGGATCTCGCGGCGGGCCAGGTCGGCGGTGCCGCCGGGAATCTCGAGGCGGCTCACCGGCTGCGGGCGCTCGGGCGCCGCTCCGCGCCGCCGCGTCCGCCGGTGCTGCGCCGCGCGGGCATCGAGCTCGACCCGGCCTCGCGCCGGGCGCTTCGCGAGGGCAGGGTCCTTCAGCTGACGAACAAGGAGTTCGGCGTCCTCGAGGTGCTGATGGCGGCGGACGGCCGGGTCGTCTCGAGCGAGGAGCTCCTCGAGCGGG
>JAKLEE010000493.1 GCA_022703215.1 Spirochaetota bacterium
ACTCCCTTCGACGTGGTGTTGCGCCCCGGGGCGAGCGACCGCGTGTTCGTCTCCGCCGACGAGGCGCTGCAGTCGCGCATCGAAACCCAGGTCCAGGGCGGCAAGCTCGACATCGCTCTGGCCTCGGGCGCCACCATCAAGCTCAGCGGCACGTCGCGCGTGATCGTCGAGTTCACCCGGCTCGAGGGCATCCACAGCCAGGGCTCGGGCGATATCCGCGTCGAGCAGCCGCTCAAGAGCCGCATCTTCGAGGTCACGGTCAAGGGCTCGGGCGACGTGCTGGTGCCCGCCGTCGAGGCCGACGCCGTGGCAGTGGCCATCGCCGGCAGCGGCAACGTGCGCCTGGGCGGACATACCGAGGCGCTGGGCATCAACGTCAGCGGCAGCGGCGACGTGCTCGCCGGCAAGCTGGTGGCGCGCACCGTGGCGGTGCGCATCCGCGGCAGCGGCGACGTCGAGGTTCATGCCTCGAGCGCGCTGAGCGTGGACATCGGCGGCTCGGGCGACGTGCGCTTCCGCGGCGAGCCGGTGGTGTCGA
>JAKLEE010000494.1 GCA_022703215.1 Spirochaetota bacterium
GGGCATGGGCCTAGAAGAGGATCCCGGCGTAGCCGACGAAGCTGTCGTCGCGCCGGACCTCGCAGCTCTGGGAGTAGACGAGGAGCTCGCCGCGCTCGGCGCCGAGGCGGCGCCCGCACTCGGCGGCGGCCGCGGCGGCGCCCGGGCAGCAGGCGTTCGAGCTCGCGAGCCCCTCCTTGATCATCGCGGGCGGGTCGAGCTCGCAGGCGAGATCGATGAAGCGCCGATCGTTCTCCTCTCGCACCCAGGCCTCCGCGGCCTCGCCGCGCCCGCGGGGCACCCAGCCGTAGTTCGGCCCGTAGTGGGTCAGGTCCGTCGAGCCGATCGCCGCCACGTGGCGCCCGAGCCGCGCCGCCTGCTCGAGCGCGGCGTCAGCCAGGGCGAGCGTCTCGTCGCGCGGCGGGGCGCCGATCACGACCAGCCGCGCGCGCGGCAGGAGGTGCCGGATCAAGGGCGCCTGCAGCTCGATGGTGTTGTCGGGCGTGTGATCCTCCGGGTCCTCCCGGCGCGCGCGCGTCGCGCTCGCCAGCGACTCCGC
>JAKLEE010000495.1 GCA_022703215.1 Spirochaetota bacterium
GTTTTCCCTGGCGCGCGCCCGCATCGACGCTCGTCCGGCTCCGAGGGATCGTCGCGTCTTCGGCCGTCTCGAACACGATGTCGTTTTCTTCCAGACGGGCCCTGCACGTCGTTCCTGCCGGGATCACCAGATCCGCGTCGAGCGGCGCGGCCAGGGAAAATCGCAAAGCGGTGGTTGCGGCCACCGGCCCGTCGAGCCGGTAGCTGATGAGCTTGCAGAGGTTGATGACGTTCTGCCGCTGGCGGGCGGTGGGCAGGAATGCCTCCGCCGCCTGGGCGTCGAGGTAGTAGGCCAGCATGTCGCCGACGCCGCAGAAGAGTTCCAGCAACACCACGCCGAGGTCGGACGCGTTGAAGTCCGTCCAGCGGTCGGTGAGCTGCGGCACCCGCGCCAGCAATTCCCGCGCCTTCGGCCCGGCGATCTGGAATCCCGACCGCGCATCCGAGATGTTCTCGACCCGCACGCCCTCTTCCATGTTCTGCTCGAACCAGCGCGTGTGCCAGCCCTGCGCGCCATAGCTGGCGGTCAGCTGG
>JAKLEE010000496.1 GCA_022703215.1 Spirochaetota bacterium
CGGGAGCCCGGCAGACGGCGCCGGGTCCTGGGGCCACGGCAGTCCCGCACGGGCGAGCCCCTCCGCCGCCGCCGCGCACGCTGCGCCCAGGGCCGAGACGAGGAGCTCGCGTCGCGTCTTCACGTCGTCACGTCTTCACCGGGGGCGCGGCCGCCATCGTCAATGCCGCCGATGACCGCGAAATCCCGGCCATCCGCCTGCTCGACGACGGCAACCTGGTCCAGCTCGGCTACAGCGCCGCGATGCGCCGCATCTGGACGGCCGAAACCGACCAGACCAGCGCCATTGCCGAAACCATCTCGCGCGACAAGGATCTGACCAAGGAACTGATCTCCTCGGTCGGCGTGCCGGTGCCGGAAGGCCGCGAGGTCGACAGCGCCGACGACGCCTGGGATGCCGCCGAGGACATCGGCGTCCCGGTCTGCGTCAAACCGACCGACGGCAACCACGGCCGTGGTGTCTTCATCGACCTGACCACCCGCGAAGAAGTCGCCAGGGCCTATGCCATCGCCGTCGACGAAGGTTCCGGCGTG
>JAKLEE010000497.1 GCA_022703215.1 Spirochaetota bacterium
CTCCGGCGCTCCCGTCATGAAATCGGGAGCGCGGAAATATTTGAGTAACGGCCTGACCGGATGCGCGGGATCTTATGCGGATATGGGTGTGGAAATTTTCCCGCGCCCTCCGGCAATAATACATAGACTGGTTGCATAACTGATAAAAATGTCATCGCGAGGAGGCCGCAGGCCGACGTGGCGATCTCAAAAGGAAGCACGTTTTCACTGGAAAACCAGATGATTTATGAGATTGCCACGCCCCGATAAGGCCGGGGCTCGCAATGACACCCGGAAAAGCAATGACTCTGATCAAAAAGAGAATGCTGATGATAAGAAAGATAAACAGATGAAAATGGCTTGTCAATTAAAAACTTCGGCTGTAGAGTGAATACATACTTCACATCGAGGATACGTCTGATGAGGATCGCTCGGTTCGTGTTATGCGCATATTTGTTTGCCGTGACGTTGGCGGTAACGGTCGATGCCGGAGCCTCGGATAATCCGTATATCGAATCACTGCGTGCCGGGTCTTACGAGCAAAGAATTGATG
>JAKLEE010000498.1 GCA_022703215.1 Spirochaetota bacterium
CACGAGCCCGGCCGCTTCGACGAGCTCCGCGATCCACTCCTGGGCGTCCGCCTCGTCGACGGCCGCGCCGCCGATGAGCGCGGAGCGTAGCCGGGCCCACGTGGAATGCACGACGCCGTGGAGCGCGAGGGCGGCCCTCCGGTGGGACGCCTCCGCCCCGGCGTCGAGCGTGCCCAGGCGGCCGACGACGAGATCCTCCGACGACACCAGACGGACACCGGCCCGCTCGAGGAGCAGCGCCGTGCCGTGGTCGAGGAACGAGCTCACCGGGAACGCGGTGGAGAACTGGGCCGCGAGCCGGGCGCCGGGACCGGCAGCCGCGGCGACAGCGGCGGCGAGCTCGCCCCGGGCGGTGCAGCGCACGAGCCGGCCCGGCAGGTGCTCGAGGATGCCCGGTTCGATCGCGTGCACGATCCGGGTCGGCTCGCCGTCCGCGGGCACGACGTACGCCCACGGCCGGCTGTTGTGCGCGGCGCGCGGGATGTCCAGCACGAGGTCGGAGATCTCGTCCCGGTGGAACTGGTCATAAAAA
>JAKLEE010000499.1 GCA_022703215.1 Spirochaetota bacterium
CAGGGGCCGGCCCACGGAATTCCGCGTCGGCGTCTCCGATGCCGTCCCCAAGTCGCTGGCCTGCCAGCTGCTGCAACCGGCCATCGGCGGCGAACAGCCAACCCGCATCGTCTGCCGCGAATGGCAGCTCGACCGCCTGCTCGGCCAGCTTGCCGTGCACCAGCTCGACCTCGTCATCTCCGACGCCCCCATCCCGGCCTCCTACAGCGTGCGCGCCTACAACCACCGCCTGCTCGAATCCGGCCTCAGCTTCCTCGCCGCGCCGGCCCTGCTCGCCGACGACCTGCCCGAACCCATTGCCGCCGTCGAACCCGACCAGCGCGCCGTGGTCGGCGACGATCACGAACAGCGTGTCGTCGAACCAGCGGTGTTTCGCGGCTTCACGCAACAGGTAGCCCTGTGCGTAGTCGGCATAGCGCACGCCCGCCTCGCGGCCACCGCCCTCGGGCTTCACACCGGGGACACCCGGGCGGAACGTATAGGGCTTGTGGTTCGACGTGTTCATGATGATCGCGAAGAACGGCTGGCGG
>JAKLEE010000005.1 GCA_022703215.1 Spirochaetota bacterium
CAGCGCGGGCGGGGGCCGGAACCAGGATCGCGCTCGATGGCGTAGGGGTTCGCCGCCACCCGTGATATCGGCAGCCAGTCCGCGCCAGCGAGCACCCCCCCGAAGGCGGGCGCCACGCGGTCGTCGCCATAGCCGAGGGCGGCCAGATGGAAATAATCGCGGACGCCGTCCGGCTTGTTGCAACGCACGGACAGCTCGGCGATGCTCGCGTCCACCACGCGCGCGAGGTATTCGGCCCGCGTACGGCCGGCCGAATACGCTACATCCATGGAGCCCGAACGGTCGAGCAGGAAGAGGACGAGAGTGGGCCTGACCCGGCTGATGGCGGCCGAGTAGGCCGGTCGGACGCGCGGACCTGCGGCGGCCTCGGCGCGCGGCGGGGCCGGTGTCCAGGCGGCAGGCCCGGGATCCCGCGGGGAGACTGGATCCGCCTGGACCGGAACGTAGAGCTCCTCTCGTGCGGCTCCGTTTCTCCGCGGTACGGCGAGGTCAGCCTCCTCCACCGCATCCACGGCATCCACTGCGGCGTCCGCGGTGACCATCGGCGCTTCGACCGGGGCCGGCTCCTCGGCGACCGCCTGAGCGGGGACCTCGGGCGCGTCGGCAACCTGCGGATCGGACACGGTGGGTGAAGGCGGCGCCGCCGAGACGTGCGGAGGAGTCGCGGGAATCGCGTCCATGCGGCCGGCGCGGCCGAGCGATTCGAGCCCTTCGCGTACGAGGGCGCTCATGTTGGCCGCCAGGGCCGCGAAGTCGAGCTGGGAACCCGTCCCCGCCACCTCCACCTCGAACTCGACGTCGACGCGGTCGCGTTTCGGGTCGGCCAGCGCCGCCACGATTTCCTGCACCGCGTCGCCCCTGACCCGCGCCGAAACGAGGCGCGAAAGGAGGGCGTCGGATAGCACGTCGCGGCCAAAGCCGGAACTCCGGCCCTGCTGCAGCTCGGCCGAGAGGCGCTCGATCTCCGCGAGGCTCTCGCCGAGGCGGGCATCGACCGAGCCGATCTCGTCGACCAGGAAGGCGAGCGGTCCCAGGTTGTCGCGGAGCATGCCGTCGAACGAGAGGGCGAGGGCCGTCATCTCGGCGATCTCGCGCTCGAGCTTCGAAAGGTCGCGGTTGAATTCGTACACTTCGCGGTAGAGCGCCACGTCGCCGCGCAGCTTCTCGTGCACGAGGCGTTGCTTGTCGTCGTCGCTCGCGAGCGTCTCGAGCGCGTCGAGGGCGTGGCGGAGCTTGCGGACTATGAGGACGCTGGCGCGCGTCAGGTCCATGGCCAAGGCGCGCACGCGCTCGCGCCCCTCGTCCATGGCCGCGTCCGCCTCGGCCCGACCGAGGCCGGCAACCTTGGCCGCGAGCGCGAGCCTGCGCTCCTCAGCCTTCTCGAGTTCGGCGAGCCGCCTCGCGAATTCGCCCTGGACGCCCTCGCCGATCCGGCCGAACACCTCGCGGCACTGGTCGATGCGGCCCCGGAGCAGGGTGATGAGGGCGTCGTAATTGGCGACGAGGCCCTCCATGAGCGCGAGCCGCTCTTCCGGCAGCAGCGCGGGCTTCCGCGCGATGGCGAAGATGCCGCGGGCCTTTCCCTCGGAGGCGATGCGCTCGCGCGCTTCGCGGATCTCGTCCTGCAGGCGTTCGAAGCGCTCATCCTTGATCCGGGGGAATTCGTACGCCGTGCCGAGCACCATGATCTCGTTCATCGCCCGCTCTCCCACGCGACCTCGAGGCGGTCGCCGTCGAAACTGTAGCTGCCGAGTTCCCAATCGAGCACGAGCCAGCGCTCGCCCGTCGACCGGTCGAGCGTCGCGGCGAGCGACGGCGCGCGGCGGCCGGCGGCTCGGGCGACGCGTTCGAGCACCTCGTCGGCAATCGCGCCGTTTCCCACCCAGGCCTCCGCCCATGCGTGCCCGGAGCTTCCCTTGATGCCGTGGACGATGCGCGCCCGGCCGCCCACCGCCACGACGCAGGATGCGACGAGCGCGGCGAAGTCGTCGCAATCTCCGGCGAGGCCGAGCGCCAGGCTACGTCGCGCGGGGCTCGTGTAGTCGGTCCACGACACGGCCGGATCGGACACGTACTTCCACCCTGAGGCCACAGCCGCGTGCACGAGCACGAGTTGCCTCGCCCCCGCGGCGTTCGGGAGCCGCGAACCTTGGGGCTCGTCCCAGGCGCCGGGAGCCGCCGAGGCGGCCTTTACCGCGAAGTCGCGCACGACCGGATCGGCGGGCTGCACGGCCCTGTCGTAGCGCCCGCCCGCCACGAGGGGCAGGTCGCGTTCGAGCCGGCCTTCCATTTCGGCCAGGGCCGCGCGGGCTGCCGCGAGCTCGACCTCGAGCGCCGCCCCGCCTTCCGCCGCCCGGGCGAGCGCGGCCTTGTCGGCTTCCGCCCGTTCGAGGCGCTCGGAGAGCTCGGCGAGGGCCTTTTCCTTTTCCGCGAGCGTCGCGTCCTTCCCCTCGAGCGCACGCCGGACGGCGGCCTCCACCTCCGGGTTACGATACTCGGCGCCGAAGCTCGCGGCCACCGAGCGGAGCGCCGCTTCGACGCTGGAGGAATCGAGCTTCGTCGCGCTCTCGGGAAACGGGTCGAGGCCGGCGAGCACGATCAGTGCCGCGAGGCCGAGGGCCGGCGGCAGCAGCAGTCCCGGTCCGGCTCCGAGCCGCGCGATGCGGCCGGCCAGATTGCCCGAAACCACCGCGAGCGCGCCGGCGAAAAGCGCGGGTCCGACCTCGGCGAATGGCGCGAAGCGGAACAGCGAACGCCGCACGCCCTCGAGCCCCGGCAACTCGAACGCTCCCGCGAAGAGCAGCACGCCCGCGGCGAGTCCGGAGAGCACCGGGAGCGCCTTCCGCACCGTGCCGAAGAGGGCGGCGAGGAGGAAGCATGCGGCGAAGGCCAAAAGCAGGATGCCGCTCTCGCCGAACGCGCCGAACGCGCTCCGGGCGAAACCCGCGGGTCCCGTCACGCCGAAGGCCGCGAGCGCGGGCGACGCGAGGAAGGCGAGGCCGAGAAGGGCGAGGAAATCGCCTGCGCGCTCGTGGCGCGAACGAGCGGCGGGAGCGGGTACCCCACCCGTGACGTCAAAGCCTGTTCCGCGTCGGGTTTCTGCCATGCGTTCATCCATCGGAAAGCGTTCGACCGCGCGCCGACGGCGCGCGCCCGGCCAGTCCATTCTACGCCATCAGCGCGCGAAGGCAAGCGGACGCGCCGTGCGCCGGGGCCTCAGCGGGGAACGAAGCGCAACACCTCGGGTCCGAGCGGAGGGAGGAAGGTCATGGTGGCGCCTCCCCGGAGCACGCAGTCTATCCGCGCGTCGAGGAGGCAGGCGCGGGCTGCCGCGAGGCACACCTCGTGTTCGGTGGCGGCGTCGAGGAAATGACAGGAGTACACGGCGCGCCCGTCCTCCGCGACTGCCCTGAGGCCGGCCACCTCCCCGCGGCGAATCTTGTCGGTCAGCTCGCCGTGATCGAGTATGGAGAAGACGATCGCCAGCTCGTACAGCCAGCGCTCGGTCCGCGCGCGCGCCGCCCGGGGAGCCAGGCGCGAGCGCCGTTTCCTTTTCCGCGGCGGCGCCGGGACCCGTCCTTCACTCTCCGGGGCGCCCGGAACCGCCTCGATCACACAGGTATCCATCTTCATGCTCCTCCAGCTCCATTCCCGAAGCGCCGCGCTCAGCTCCTGCGCGCGACGTTCCCGAAGCGCTTCCAGACCGCGTCCGGATTCCGGTAACGCGTCTCGGCGAGCGCGGTCCGCCGGGACGAATAGCGCTTCCCCCCGCTCCGCTCGGCTATCGCGTCGCGGACATCCGGGTCACGGTGCGTCTCGCCGGGCGCCCTCGGCCGCCGCCAGTCCCGCTCGCGCGACGCGGGCGCGGCATCGCGGAAATTCATTCCGAGCAGGGCCCAGGGCTCGCGCGGATGGGCGATCGGATCCGGGAGGGGAAATGCCGCCTTGCCGATGAGGGGTTCGAGGATTGCCAGGGCCGTCCGCTCGTCCTTGCCCGCCATCGTCCGCACGGTCCGGACAAAAGCCTCGCGGCTTCCCTCCGGCATCCTCCGCCACGCGTCCTCGAGCTCCTCGCGCGCGTCAGCCTCGCCCGAGACGAGGCGCGCCGCCGCCCACAGGGCTTTCGAGTAATGCCCGCCGCCGGGTGCTAGATACGCGGCGCGGAACGACGCCGCGGAGCGCACCCAGTCGCCCCCCGCAGCGAGGTAGATTCCCTGCCTGAGCAGGAGGGTCCGGCTGCGGGGATCGAGGGCGAGCCCCCGCCCGATCGCCTCGAGCGCCTTTACGCGCTCGGCCACCGGATAGGCGCGGTAGGGAGAATGCCGCCCCGCCTCGCGCACGAGCCTGGCCAGGGCGAACGCGACCAGAGCGTCCCAGAGGAACGCCGTCATCCCCGCGTGGTACGCGATGGTGTTGTGGAGGCCGTGCGCCAGGCTCGCGGCCGCGACGCCCAGGACGGGCAGGCCACGCCACAGGCGCTCGGCGCGAACCTCGCCCCAGTAGAGCGTCCCGCCCCAGACCGCGCCCGACAGCGCGGTGTACGCCATGTGCCCGCCCAGTTCCGCAAGCGAGCGGATCGCAATGTTCGCCACCCCGAAATCGAGCCCGTAGAAGAAGTTCTCGACGAGCGCGAAGCCGAGTCCGACCGTCGCGCCGTGCAGCGCCCCGTCCAGTGGCTCGCGGTACGCCTTCACCAGCCTGGTGGCGAGGTAGAAGGCGAGGAATTTCGCGAACTCTTCGGAGACCGCGACGAAGAGGGTGTAGTAGAGGAAGCTCGCGACGACGCCGTCGGTCGCGTCCGCGAACACCCAGAGGCCGTTGATGCCATAGGCGAACACCGAGAGCGGGGCGCTCGCCATGCCCGCCAGCACGAAGACCGGCAGCCACGCGACGCGGCGCTTCCTGGGCGCGTAGCGATCCCTGCGCGACAGCCAGGTCGACCACCCGACGAGCGCCGCAAGGTCGATGGCGAGTATCGCGATTACTCCGAGCGCGGCTTCCCAACCCGTCATCGCATCCTCCTGCCAGAGAATAAGCAAGAACCTTGCCACGGGATGTCAGTTTTGGGACTTAATCGCCACGAATGCTCTCGGACCATTAATTCCAGTCAGGCCTTTGACTTGCCGGCCCGTACGCACACCCTCGCACGCCCCTCGGAGCGCGAAGGAACCGCGGGCCGAACCATGCCCGCCCGTCGCGTGGCGTCGAGACGCAACCGCGGTTCCGCCCGGGCAACGCGGGTTGCGCGCATTACACAGATCACCGATGCCGCGACGAGCGCCTGTCGCGCCGTCCCCGTTTCCCTGTTATCATCGCTGACATGGCACTCAGCGACGATTCCGGCGGGAACTACCGCGTCCTCCTCACCTTCGTGGGCAACCACGACCCGCGCGGGGCGGACTCCGACGAATACGGCCCCGTCCTCTCGCTCCTCGAAGCGAAGCCCTTCGACCGGGTCGTCATTTACTGCACGGGACCCGAATACGTCGAGCGTGCCCGCGCGGTGCAGGCGGAGGCCGAGGCCTGGGGATTCGCAGGCGCCTTCTCGTTCGTGGACCTCGAACTCGAGTCGGTCATCGACTACGCGGAAATCTATCCCAAGCTCCGCGACCTGACCGGACGCGTCATCGAGTCACTCGAGGTGGACGATCCGGACCTGTCGATACTGCTCGACCCGGGGACGCCGCAGATGCAGACCTCGTGGTTCCTGCTCGCGCGCTCGGGCCTCGTGCGGGCCCGGCTGCTCCAGGGCGTGCCGCGGCGCTTCTCGGGCGGAGCCTACAAGGTCCGCGAAGTCGACCTCGACGGCGCGGACCTGCCGCTGGTCACGATCACGGATCATTCGATCAAACCGGAATCGCCCGTCGTCCTCTTCCAGCCTGACTGGCATGGACCTTACAGGGGGAGCTTTTACAAGCTCGACGGCCTCGGGACGGCGGAGGATACGGGAAGCGCGGCGACGGAGCGCGGGCGCGCGGGCGCCGAATGGTTCGTCGCCGACCTGCCCGCCTTCACCGTGCGCGACGGGGCCATGCTCGAGCTCTTCGGGCGCGCCGCGCGGGTGGCCGCCTATGACAACCCGATCCTCCTGCTCGGCGAGACGGGGGTCGGGAAAGACGTGCTCGCCCGCTTCATCCAGGCGCGTTCGCGCCGCTCCGACGGCCCCTTCGTCATCCTGAACTGCGCGGCGATCCCCCGCGAGCTGGTCGAGAGCGAGCTCTTCGGCCACGCCCGCGGAGCCTTCACGGGGGCCGAGCGCGAACGGCTCGGGAAATTCCGCTCCGCCGACGGCGGCACCCTTTTCCTCGACGAGATCGGCGACCTTCCCCTCGAGGTGCAGCCCAAGCTGCTCCGCGCGCTCGAGCAGGGCAGCTTCGCGCCCGTGGGTTCGGATCGCGAGGTCCGCGCGGACGTCCGGCTCGTCGCAGCCACCAACCGCGACCTCGCCTCGATGGCGCGCTCCGGGACCTTCCGCGCCGACCTGCTCGGCCGCGTCGCGGGCATCGAGCTCCGCATCCCGCCGCTCCGCGAACGCCGCTCGGAGATAGTTCCTTTGGCGGAAGGTTTCCTGGAAGCCTGGAACGGGCGCTACGACGAGGACAAGCGTTTCGCGCCCGACTTGCTCCGCGCCCTCGAGTCGCGCGACTGGCCGGGCAACATCCGGGAGCTCCGCAACGCGGTCGAGCGCATGGCCGCCATCGCGCTCGGCGACGAGCTGGGAGAGGAGTTGCTGGAGCAATCCGGCGCCGGCCTTCCCGCGCGCGGCTCCGGCGGCACCTGGTTCGCGCCGGAGGCATCTTCCGGTCGCGGCCGGATTCCCGAGGGCGGCATGGACCTCAGGGCCTGGTTCTACGCGGCCGAGCGCGAGTTCTTCCGCGAGGCGCTCGAACGCGCCGGCGGCAAGCGCGAGCGGGCGGCAGCCCTGCTCGGACTCAAGGCGCCCGCTTTCCGCAAGGCGCTCAGGGAGCGCTTTCCCGAGCTCTCGGATCCGATCATCGACGAGTGAGCCGAGGGCGAAGCCGGCTATCGTGCCACCCCGCGAAACCTCCTCAAGAGAGGATGCCAGCCTGACGCTTCAACCCGACGCGACGGACTTCCCCCTCCGCTCCAACAGGAAGCGCATGAAATTCTCCTCGAAGGTGCGGACCGGTCCCGGTCCGGCGCCGTACTTCCGCCTGGCCGCGCATTTTCGCCGGTAATTGTAGAAGCGGTAGAGCTCGAGCGGATCCTCGCCCCGGTCGCTCAGGTAGATCGATTCCTTGCCGAGCAGTCGCTTGATGTCCGCCTGTCCGATGCTCGCCGTTCCCGTGCTCTCGAGATGTTCCTTCACGCTCTCGAGCTCCTCGAAGGGCAGGCCGAAAAGGAATTCCTCGAGGGCAGCGGCCTCGTCCGGCACTCCCGCGGCGCGCTCGATGTAGTCCTGGCACGCGGCATCGACCGTCAGGTAGAGCGAGATGTATTCCTGCGTCCCGAGCAGGGTCCCGAAGACCGGTATCGAGTTACGCCGCATCAGCCACATGGTGGCCAGCTCCGGGATGAAAGGATGTCCCATCGCCTCGAGGCGCCGGTCCCAGATCCGCGCCAGCACGTGGGCGGCGCGCATCCTGAGCTCCCGTTCCCGGGTGTCACCGAGTATCTCGAGCAACACGTCCTCGGTCATCACGGCGAGGAGGCGCGCGAGCATCGCGGACTCAAGGTTCCGGCGCGACGGAAGTTCCGCTTCTTCCGAGCCGAGAAGGCGCCGGACCAGGGCGAGGAGGTTGATTCGGCTGAGCTCGAAGGTCCGACCGAGCAGGGCCTTTGTCGGCATGACGAAAATGTCGTCGTCATGATACCGCTCGCCGAGCGCGGCGACGAGGGTGTCGACGTTCCTGCCGGAGCCGGTGATCCGGCTCCATTCAGTGATGCCCGGGTAGAGCGCCAGGGCGTCCGCCTGAAGACACAAGGCATCCAAATTGTCGCCGAGGACCTTGAGGTCGTCGCCCCGCCCTTCCCGATCAAGCCGAAGCCTGACGGAATCGAGAAGCCCGCGCTCCTCCGCCGTCAGGAGACCACGCCGTTCCATGAGCCCAGTGTACCACGGCTTTTCCGCAGCGCCGCCACCCCGGAACCCGCGCCCAGTCGCCGAAGGCGACGCGATTCAATCCGTTTCCCTGCAAAGCCGCGATGCCCGACCCACCCAGAAAGCAAAAGCGCACCCCAAAGGATGCGGCTTCCACCTACAGATATATCGGTCGGGCATCGCGGACTTACAGTTCGCGCTCCGGCCGCAGGCCGATGCGCGAACCCTTACAATAAATTCCCTTGAAAAGCCGCGATGCCCGACCCCACAAGACAGCTGAAGCCGCACCCCAAAGGATGCGGCCCTCGCTTGCGGTATTCTCGGTCGGGCATCGCGGATTTACCCGTCGCCGAAGGCGACGCCTTACAATAAATTTCCTTGAAAAAACCGCGATGCCCGACCCACCCAGAAAGCAAAAGCGCACCCCAAAGGATGCGGCCCTCGCTTGCGGTATTCTCGGTCGGGCATCGCGGACTTACAGTTCGCGCTCCGGCCGAAGGCCGATGCGCGAACCCTTACAATAAATTTCCTTGAAAAGCCGCGATGCCCGACCCCGCCAGAAAGCAAAAGCCGCACCCCAAAGGATGCGGCCCTCGCTTGCGGTAATCTTGGTCGGGCATCGCGGACTCGAACCGCGGACCCCAAGTCCCCCAGACTTGTACGCTAACCACCTGCGCTAATGCCCGTCGCGCGCCTTGCGGAACGCTCGGCGAACATAGCACGCGCGGTCCCGGAGGGTCAAGCGCGGACACGGCGCGCCGTCGTCAGCGCTCCATGGGGAAACGGACGAAGTCGAGTGCGAAAGCGCCTCCGATCGGCACGGACATCGCCAGGTAGATGGCCCCGACCATGTCGTCCCAGCCCGAGTCGTCCTTGAGCACGAGCCAGGCGCCGATGCCGAGGCTGGCGGCAAGGGCGAACCCGTCGATGCCCAGGTTCACCTTCCGCCAGAAGCGCGCGCCATCGGAGTCGCCACGGGCGACATTGATCCCGAGCGCGACATTGGGGACGGTCCAGAGGGCAAGTCCCGCCCCGACATTCCAGTAGACATCCGGATCCGAGAGCGCCTCGGGTATCAGGGCGAAGGGCGCGGCGGCCTTGAGAGCGGACGGGACGAGCAGGAGCCAATCGCCTGCCGTGGGCGCGGTCTGCGCATGCAGCGCGGACGCCATCAGGGCGAATGCCAAAACCAACGCGACCAAGCCAGATTTCATGGCGCCTCCCGCGTGTACTTGATCGATAATGTCAATTATTATGGTAACGCCTTGTGTCCGCCGAGCCAATCCCCGGCGCACTTTTCTTCCAGCGGAGCGCGGATCCCGTCGGACCGGATGAGGTCATGGCACCTTTTCGGTGCTTCGAGGGACGACTAGACCCCGTCGTCCGCCAGCAGATCCTCGAGGCGGACGCCGCGACGAGCGCGCCGGAAACGCTCCACGTACCAATAGAGCGCGGGATCTTTCGGGAAGCGGCGGGCGCAATCCTTGAACGCCGCAAGGGCGCCGACGAGGTCACCGGACTCAAGCAGGAATACCGCACGCTCGAAGACGCCCCGGTTATGGAGCTTCTCCGCGGCGAGCGGATCCACGTCCTCGCAGATGAGCTCGTAGGTCGGAACCGTGGCGGCCTTGCCCTTGAGGCGAATCTGCCCGAGGTAGCGGAGGGTGAACTTGGCCCGGGCGTCGGCGCAGCGTTCGAGGGCGGGGCCGGAAACGATGATCGGCACGCGGAAGCGCTTGGTCAGGTCCTGGAGCCGGCTCGTCACGTTCACCGCGTCCGAGATGACGGTGGTGTCCATGCGCTCGACCTCGCCGATGGTCCCGAGGATGAGGTCGCCCGCGTGGATTCCGATGCCCATTTCGACCGGCTTCTTGCCCCAGCCCAGGCGTTCCTGGTTGTACCGGACGACTATCCGCCTGATGTCCTGGGCGGCCGCGAGCGCGTCGGCCGAGCCGCCGGGGAAGATGGCCATCAGCGCGTCGCCCATGAACTTGTCGACCAGGCCGCCCTGGGCGCGCACCGCCGGCACGATGCGTCCGTAGAAGCCGTTCAGGAAGCGGAACACGTCGTCGGCGCCCATCTCCTCCGAGAGGCCGGTGAAGTCGCGGATGTCGGCGACGATCACCGCCATCTCGGCCAGGGCCTGGTCGCCCAGCTCCACCTCGTCCACGCCGTCGCGCCCGAGCAGCTCGATGAATTCCGAGGGGACGAAGCGCGAGAACGCCTCGTTGAGGGATTGCAGCTTGCGCGTGCGGTCCTCGATCTCGGCCCTGGATTCCTCGAGGTCGTCCTTGGACTTGAGCGAAAGCCGGCCGAGCGCCAGGAAGATGCCAAGGTCCAGGGCGAACAGGCCCGGTCCCGCCAGCCAGATCATCGGCCTCATTCCCGACAGGAACCAGGCGCCGTCCCAGAGCGAGCAGGCGATGCCGATCAGGAGGCCGATGGACACGGTCGCCGCGCCGGCGACCTTCCGGCGCCAAGCAAGCACGGCGATCAGGCCGGCATACAGGAAGGCGAGCAAGGATGGCGCCACGGCCAGGGACAGCGCGGCGTCGAGCTTCACGTCGTCACCCGCCGACCAGGCGACCCAGGCGGAGGCGGCCGCGAGGACCAGCGCCCAAGCCCAGCCCGAACGGAGCCGCTTCCGCTTCGAGTAAGAACGACCGGCGAACAGGAGGGTGAAGAGCGCGGCAAGCGGCAACGAGGCCTTCGCGGCGCCCCTGAGCGCGTGGTAGGGCACCCAGAGCGAAGGCAGGCCGAATTCCGCGAAGAACACGGCGAAGGTCATGGAAGCGAGACCGAAGAGCAGGTAGCCCGCCTCGCGCAGGGCGTACCATTGCATGAACATGACCAAGGCGGCGAAGAGGCTGGCGGCGGTCATGAACACGTAGATCGTAGTGTTGAGGGGTCTGATCAGCTTCCGGACGAAGCCGGCCCTCGCCGCGTCCACCGCGTGCACTGCCGGGAAGGGAGCCGCGTCGCCTTCGTAGCGGCACGCGAGGACCAGCCGGTCGGTCCCGTCGAGCTTGAGGAGCCTGGTCGGAATTTCCAGGATGGGCGTAGCCTCGGCGTGGGCCCAGTACCCGTCGGGTCCGAGCGCGCCGTACGAGCCCACCGGAATGCCGTTTACCGTGGCGCGGAAGGGCACCTGGCTGCGGCCGATTTCGATGTAGACGGTGTCGCCCGAACGCAGGACCTCGCGCGGCAGGTCGCGGGCCAGCGAGAAGCGCTTGGACTCCCCGAGCGCGATGCCCGCGGGAAGGTCGATACGCTCGGAGCCCTGGCCGCGTTCCAGCAACCAGCCTTTCCCGAGATCGAGCGAGCCGGAGCCCGGTTCGTCGACGCAGGACGCGAGCAACGCGACGGCGAGCGCGATCGACGGCAACAGGACCTTGCGGCGGGCTCTCATCATTATGACAGGCAGACTATCCGGCCCCCGACACGGCGTCAAGCTCGAAGCCCGTCTCCGGGATAGGCGAGGCGCTCGTCAAGGCAGTCGAAGCAGGCCCCGGCGACCAGGTCGGGGTTGATGCCGGGCCGGGTCAGCGCGAAGTCCCAGCGCACCGGATCGCGCGCGTCGTAAAGCCTGAACGCCGCGGTAGCCTCCCGCGCGGCCTTGAGGTCGTCCGCCTTCCTGGACACGAGGCCGAGCGCGCGGCAGGCCGCGCCCATGTGCGTGTCGAGGGGAACGACGAGACGCGCAGGATCGCAAAGGTCCCACCCGCCCGGATCGACTCCGTCGCGGCGCACCATCCAGCGGAGGTACATGAAGGTCCGTTTGGAAGCCGAGCCGCGCGCCGGATCGGGAAGCAGGTTCCCCGGCCAGGCGGGCTTCCCGTCAGGGCGCCGCGGGGCGCGGACGACCAGGGCGCGCACGAGGGCGGAGGCCCCCGTCGCGTAATCCGCCTCGGAGCGGTCGTCGCCGTCGACGAGGAAGCGCTCGAGTCCCCCGGCTTCCTTCCGGGCGTCGCGGACGGCGCCTAGCAGGCAGGCGAGGTCGCCCCCGTCGAAAAAGCGGTGCCGGAAGCCATCGAGCCGCGCCCTGAGGCGGGCATCGGATTGGCGGGCCAGGTTCCGCGCCGGCCTGTCGCCAAGCGCTTCCAGCACGATTCCGGCGGAGCGCAGGATGACGGCGACGCCGCCGAGGGCCAGGACCGCGCAGACCAGCCCCGCGACCTCGCGGTCCGCCGGATCCGCGTAGCGGCGCACCAGCTCGAGCGGATCGGGGTGGATCCATTCGCTTCTGGCGAAGCTCCGGTAGGCCCGGTCGAGGAAGGCGGCGAGGGCCGGATCGGGATGTGATCGAACTCGCCGGCTCAGGGAGTCGCGACCCCGCGCGCGGCCAGGTCCTCGCTGCGCTTCGCGAGTTCCGGATCGCCGGGCGCCAGCGAGAGGGCCTGCCTGAGGTAGAAGCGCGCCTTCTCCAGATCCGACCTCCGCGCATAGTAGTCGTAGAGCGCGGCCAGGGCCTCGACGTTGGATGCGTCCTCCACGAGGGCCGAACGCAGGGAGGAGAGGATGCTGTCGTCGGCGACCTGGGTGCGGCTCTGCAGGTAGAAGACCGTCGAACGGAAGCGCGCGGACCCTCCCGAGGCCAGGGCCTTGGCGGCCAAGTCGGCGGCCGCGGCCCGTTCGCCGCGCAGCACGCGGACACGAAGCAGGGCGAGTGTCGCGCTCTCGTTCCCCGGAGCCGAGGCGACCCAGGCATCCGCGATTCCGGCCGCCTCGGCCAGCCGTCCGGTGCGCAGGTACGCCTCGAAGGCCGAGGCGTCGTCGAGCAAGTCGAGACCTGCCCTCCGGATGGCATCGACGCGCGCGGCGGCGTCAGCCCAGTCCCCGAGCGCCGCGGACGCGGCCAGCAGGGTATGGAGCGCGCGGGAATCGCCGGGACTCGCGGCGAGCACCAGCGCCGCGAGGGTGCGGGACTCCGCGAGGTCCTCGCGGGTACCCGTGGCGAGCACTTCCGACGCGATCAGCGCGAGCTCGAGGTCGCCCGGGAAGGTCGCGAGCGCCTTGCGCGCCCAGCGCTCAGCGTCCTCGCGGTTCCTCGTGCCCTCGAGCGCGGATCGCACCCTGAGCAGGAGATAGGCGCGGTCGTTCGGCCTGAGCCCCCCGAGCGCGTCGAGCAGGGGCGCCGCCTGCCGCCACGCGCCGGAGTCCGCCAGCATGGACGCGCGCATGAGCAGGAAATCGGCGTCGAGCGGATCGGAGGTGAGCACCTTGGCTACGAGCGGTTCGGCCTCCGCCTTTCGCCCCGAGGCGAAGAGGGCGCGCGCGTAGAGCTTGTCGCGCTCGCGCGACGGGGGCAGGGAAGCGGATTCCACGACCCCGGCGGCCTCAGCGGGACGGCCGAGGGCGAGCAGCGCCCGGACCCGGCCGAGCAGGGCCGGAACATTGGCCGGATCGAGAGCGAGCGCGGCCTCCCAGGCGAGGAGCGCATCGGCGTGCTCCGCCCGCGACTCGCGGGCGCGCGCCTCGGAAAGCGCGGCGAGCGTCGAATCAGCCGAGCGCGAGCGTACGCGGACGGCGGCTTCTATGGCTCCCCGCGCCAGTTCCTTCGAATCGGTCCTGAAAGCCGCGAGCAGCGCGAAGAAGTCCGCCAGCCGATCGGCCGGATCGCGAGGCGAGCGGCCCGCCTTCGCGTCGCTCAGGGCCGCGACCCATGGATGTCCGATCGGCGGGTCCACGGAGGCGGCGCCGCCCGGCGCCTGGCCGTACACGATAGACGCCGCCTCGAAGGCCAGGTACCGGTAGGCCTGGGCATCGACGGCGGGAATGTGCTGGGCGGAGAGCGCGAGGATGGCGGCCTCGGAGAACGAGGAGGGCGTACCACGGAACAGGGCGGCCTCGATGGCGCCGCGTTCGGCCCGGACCGGGTCCGGCACCGCCCGGGTCTCGAGCGGCACGCCGCCCTCGGGAGCCGCCGGAGCGCCCGCGCACGAGGCGAACGCCGCCGAGAGCAGCGTCAGGGCGAGCGCCGTACGCCATGTCCGCGAAGAGCCGGACCGGCCCGCGACGCCGGGGCGTCGACTCATGCCTTCCCGTCCCGTCCCCGCCGTCGCCGCGGGGGTGCCAGCGGGCTCCTGCCGAGAGCCCAGGCCCCGAAGAGCCCGGCGCCGCCCACGACGAAGGCGAGCGGCCAGTAGGCCCGCATGAACTGCATGAACGAGATCGGCGTGGCGTCGAAGCTGAACGCCGCGAAGAACACGCCGAGTCCGATGAAGCACAGGGAGGGAACGAGGTAGGAAGCGGTCAGGCTGCGCGACCTGCTGCCCCCCTTGGCCAGCAGGGACAGCCCCAGCACGATCATGAAGAGCGGCCAAATCTGGCCTGTGCGCCAGCCCAGGAATTCGGACAGGACGAGCAGGAGGCCGGAGAGCCCGAGCATGGTGCCGCCGAAAACCGCGCCGGAGATAAAACGCCGCGTAAGCGCCACGTAGAGCCAGATCGCGCCCGCGCCGACGAGCAGGAGCGGCCAGAGCCGGCCGGGGTGAGTAGCCGCGCCCGTGGTGACGGGGAGGAGCCAGATGCCGGCGACGAGAAGCAGCACCGCGCCGACGAAGAGCATGTCGGCGCCTTTCCGTGAACGCGCGATGCGAGGCATACCTTGATTGTATCGTCCCCGTCCATCCTTGCCAACAGCGCTTTTCGCGTGCTAGCATCGCGCGCATGCGAGGCGGCCTTCCCCTGGTGCTCGCGCTGGCTGCAGGCGCCCTCACGGCCCTCTCCTGCACGTCGCCGCGCAGCTGGTACTTCCGTGACTCAGGTCGCGCCGAGCGCTCGGAGCTCGTCGACCTGTTCACCCTGCTTGACGACCCATCCATCGCCGGCGAGGAGCGCTTCGCCGTCATCCAGGCGGTCGCGGACTCCTTCAGGCGCCGCGGCGAGTGGACGCGCCTCGCCGACTTCCTCCAGGGCCTGGTGGAAGCGCGCCCGGATGACGAGTACGCCGCCCACCACCTGATGGCCATCGGTCATGCCTACATCGAGCTCGACGACGCGCCGATAGCGGAACTATGGTTCGACCGCGCCGTCAAGAATCATCCCGACCTCCTCGTGAAGGGCGAATCCGTCCACCTGGCCTGCCTGCGCAAGCTCATCGAGCTCGCCGACGCCCCGGAACGGCGGCTCGACTACCGCCGCGCGGTGATCTCGCGCTTCGCCGACCGGGTCGACCTCGGGGCGGAGCTCTTCCTGCTCGGCAAGGACTACGAGGCGATCGGCGACTGGGCCGAGGCCCTCGACGCGTACAAGCGCTTCATTCCCAAGGGCGAAAGCGTGGTGCCCGGCTATCCCGACGCCCAGCGCTACGCCCGCAACCTGCTCGACTTCTCCGCCAGCCAGAAGGACTGGACCTTCGTGCGGCTCGACGACCTCGCCTCGCGCGTCCGGAAGGCGCTCGCGGACGGGGACCCCGCGACGCTGCGACGCCTCCGCGCGCGGGTCGGCTTCTTCGCCATGAGCTGGCACCAGAGCACGGAGCTCGGGAACGCCCAGAAGCTCTTCGAATTCGCGGAATTCATGCGCGGCGTCAAGGTCCAGGCGGCGCCCGACTGGGATCCGAGCTCGAACGCCCGGGAAGCATTCCTCCGCACGAGCGGCTGGTCCGACCGGATATCCACCTGGTACCTCTATTTCCGCAAGATAGACTTTCCGGCGGATCCGGACGTCCACGGCCAGTGGGAATGGGCCGGCATCTACTTCGGGGAGCGTCCTTGAGCGCGCGCGCCGCCTTCCTCTTCGTCCTCGCGCTCGGCCTCGCCGCCGGGCCGGGCGCCCAGTCCGCGCCCCCCGGCGCGTCCGTGCCCGAATCCCCAGCCCTCGCCCTGCCCGAACCCGTCGCGCCCCCGGTGGACGGAAGCCCGGCCTCGATACTCCCGCGAGGCCTCGCGCCGCTCCGATCGCTTCGCCCGCCCCCCGACGCGCCGTCCGCCCCCGCAGGTCGCAACCACGCGGCGGAACTCCGCTTCGACATCGAGCCGCCCTGGGGCGAGGCGCGCTTCGAGCGCTTCCTGGCCTCGTACCGCAAGGCCGACGGGCTCAAGCGCCTCGAGCGGGCCTTGGACCGCGCGGAACCCTACCTCGACTGGATCCGGGAGCGCGTCGCCGCGCACGGCCTTCCCGCCGAGCTCGTCTGGCTACCGGTCGTCGAATCCGATTACCACCCTTGGGCCGTCTCGAGATCCGGCGCCGTCGGCCTCTGGCAATTCATGATGAACTCCATCGCGGGCTTCGACATGCGCGTGGACGAATGGGTCGACGAGCGCCGCGACTTCATGAAGGCCACCGAAGGGGCGCTCCGCAAGCTGGCGTACAACCGCGAGCAGCTCGGCGACTGGTACCTCGCCCTGGCCGCCTACAACGCCGGCCTCGGCGCGGTGCAGCGCGCCATCGCCGCCGCCGGCACCCGCGACTACTTCGAGCTCTCGGAACGCGGCTTCCTCAAGGCCGAGACCGCGGACTACGTGCCGAAACTGATGGCTGCCTCCGTAATGCTCTCGTACCCCGCCCGCTTCGGCCTCGAGCCTCGCTGGACGCCGGTCCGCGAATGGGAGACCGTTCCCCTCGAAAAACCGGTCGACCTCGTCCTGTTGGCGGAGGCGGCCGGAGTGCCGCTCGCGCGCCTCCGCGAAGGCAACGCCGAGCTCGCCTGGTCGGTCAGCCCCCCGGACCGGAGCTGGAACCTCAAGGTACCCGCGGAATTCGCGGACGCCGTTCGCGCCGCCCTTTCGCGCCCCGAGCTTCAGCTCATGCGCTTCCACCTTTACACCGTGCGGTCGGGGGACACGCTCTCGGCGCTCTCGCGCCACTACGACGTCTCGGTCGCGCTCATCCTCCGCTTCAACCCGGGCCTGAGGCCCGAGGCCATGCGCATCGGGACCAGGGTCGTCATACCGGCCCTCAAGGACGTGGCCCCCTACGTGCCGCCTGACGCCCCCCGCGACGACCGTCCCTTCGACGGAACGCACGTGGTTGCCAAGGGTGAAACCCTCTGGGCTCTCGCCCTCCGCTACGAAGTCCGCCCCGAAACCCTCGCGGAACGGAACGGGATGGCCCTCGACGCCGTCATCCGCGAAGGACAGGCGCTCAAGGTGCCGATACTGGTAAGCGGGACTCCCTTCTAGGAGCTTGTCGAAGGACTCGATGCATCCGGCATCCTTCCAGCCCCAGGGTTCCCCGGGAGGGCTCATGCGACGACACAAGGCACCCCATGTATTCGCCGCGACCCTGCTGGGCCTGCTCGCCCTCGCGGCCCCCGGAGCACGGGCTGCCTCGCCCGCGCTCTCCACGGCCGGCGCGGCCAGCCTCACCGGCTTCGTCGACTGGTCGGCGCGTATCGTGCGCTTCACCGCCGCCATCGACGGCCGCGCCGCCGGGCTCCGCCTGCCATCCGCGCGCGTCGAGGCCGAGCGCGCCATCGAGGCCGCCCTGCCGACGCTCGCCAAGGACCTGCTCTTTTCCATTCCCGTCGACGCCCGTCGCAGCGTCCTCGACACGATAGCCGACGGGACGATCGACGTCGATTCGGTCCTGGGCGCGCTCGAATCGCGGCGGCGCGTCTCCGGCTCGTTCTCGACGGACTTCTCCACCTTCTCGGTGGCCTTCGAGCTGCCGCTTTCCGCGCTCGAAAGCCTCTACGTCCGCCACACGCGGCCCTCGGACCGGCCGCCGAGCCTGGAGTGGGCGCCGACCGGCACCTATACGGGCATCGTCATCTACGCCGCCCTGCCCCTGCCCGTCCGCGGCGAACACGGGGAGGCAGCGGTCCGCCCCTGCCTCTTCCCGAGAGTGTGGGACGGCGACATGGGAAGCGTGCTCGAGTCCAACATGGTCGCGCCCGCGGCCATAGCCCGCTGGGGCGTCGTCGGCTACTCCTCGAGCGTCGATTCGGTGGGGCTCGAGGAACGCGTGGGCGACGCGCCGCTCCGCGCCAGCGCCCGCATGGTCTTCGGGAACGGCCGTACCGACCTGGTCATCTCGACAGAGGACGCCCGGAGGATATTCGGCTCTCCCGAGAATTCGGCGCTGGTCAAGGAAGGCCGCGTCGTCATCGTGGCGAGCGGCCTCTAGGGGCGTGTCGGGACAGGCCCGATGCCCGGTCCCGGCTCCCGCCGGGAGCGGGGCCGCCCGTCAGCCGGGCAGCGGCCCGAGGCTCTCCAGGGCGTATTCCCCGTCGATGCGGGCCTTGAGCGCTATGGCCTCGTCCACATGGGCGAGGAAGAGGTTCACGAGCTCCGGATCGAACTGCGATCCCGAGCTGTTCGAGATGAAGTCCACGGCATCGCCCACGGGAAGGGCCGGCTTGTAGGGCCGTTCGGTGATCAGCGCGTCGAACACGTCGGCTATGGCGACGATGCGCGCCTCGAGCGGGATGCGCTCGCCCGCGAGGCCGCGCATGTAGCCGGAGCCGTCCCAGCGCTCGTGATGGAAGAGCGCGATGTTCCTGACCATTTCGTCGATGTCGGCGCCCTTGAGCATGCGCTCCGCCACGAGCACGTGGCTCTTCATGATCTCGAATTCCTCGGGCGTGTAGCGCCCGGGCTTCACGAGGATCTCGCGCGGCACGCCCACCTTGCCGATGTCGTGCAGCGAGGCGTAGAGGCCGATGCGGCGGCAGAAGATCTCGTCCTTCCCGACCTTCCGCGCCAGGAATTCCGAATAGGAACCCACCCGCTTGATGTGCAGGCCCGTGTTCTCGTCGTTGATGAGGTTGACGTTCTCGAGCGCGGTGACCATGGCCACGGTCAGGCGCTCGATCTGCTCCTGCTTCTCGATCACGAGTCGCGCCTGGATGTGCGCGTCGATGGCCTTGGCGACGGTGAGGGCGAAGTCCTCGGACTCCCAGGGCTTCGGGATGTAGCGGTAGAGGTCGGCCTTGTTTACGGCGTTCTTGACCGCGTCGATATCCGCGTAGCCGGTCAGCAGGATGGTTCGGGCGCCCGGCACCAGCTTGTGCGCCTCCTCGAGGAAGCGGTCGCCGTGCATGCCGGGCATGCGCTGATCGGAGATGATCAGCGCCACGTCATCGCCCTCGTCGACGCACTGGCGCAGGATGGCCAGGCCGTCCTCCCCGGAATCGGCGGTCTCGATGCGCGCGCGGTCCGAGAAACGGTCCTTGAGCTCCATCTTGAGGCTCATGAGGATTATTCGCTCGTCATCGACGCAGAGGACGATGGGGAGATCGTCGGTCGCCGCCATAGCTACCATGAAAGCTTACGCGCGGGAGGTCCCGAGTCAAGGGAAGGGACCTCCGGCGCGGTTTCGCCTTCAGTAGGAGGACATGGCCGCCTTCCTGGCCGCCTCCAGGGCCGCGGCGTAGTCCGGCTCCTGGGCTATCTCCGGCACCTGCTGCGTGTACACCACGCGGTCGGCGGCGTCCAGGACGGCCACCGCGCGCGAAAGGAGGCCAGCCATCGGTCCGTCGACGATGGCGACGCCCCAGTCCTTCCCGAAGGCGAGGTCGCGCAGGGCCGAGAGCGTCACGACGTGCTCGATGCCCTCGGCCTTGCAGAAGCGGGCCTGGGCGAAGGGCAGGTCGCGGCTGACGGTCAGGACGACCGCGCCGGGCACCGAACCGGCCTTGATCTCGAAGGCGCGGGCGCTCGCGGCGCAGGTGCCCGTGTCGAGGCTCGGCACGATGTTGAGGATCTTCACCTTTCCGGCGTAGTCCTTGAGGCCGACGTCGGAAAGGTCCGCCTTGGTGAGCCTGAAATCCGGCGCCTTCGTCCCCACGGCGGGCAAATCGCCCGAGGTATGGATCGGGTTTCCTTTCAGCGTGATGGTAGCCACTTTTTCCTCCTCGTGATCAGGACAGGCCGACGACGCGGCCCGTCTCGACGTCGATGTCCATGCCCAGGTAGCCCGGTTTCGAGGGCAGGCCCGGCATGGTCGTGATCTCTCCGGAAAGCGGGTAGATGAAGCCGGCCCCGGCCGCCAGGCGGAGGTCGTTGACCGGGAAGACGAAGCCCTTCGGCGCGCCCTTGAGCGCCGGGTCGTGAGAGAGCGAGTACTGGGTCTTGGCCATGCACACGGGCAGCTTGTCGTAGCCGAGCGAGCTCCAGGCCTCGATGGCCTTCTCCGCCTCCGCCGAGTACTCGACGCGCGAGGCGCCGTAGACGCCCGTCGCGATGCGCTCGATCTTTTCCTTGACGGAAAGTTCGAGGGGATAGAACGGCTGGACCTTGGAAGGAAGCTCGGCCGCCTTCGCGACCGCGCGGGCCAGGTCCGCGGCGCCCTCCCCGCCTTCGGCGAAGTTGTGCGTCACCACCGCGTCGACGGCGCCCGCCTTGGTCGCCGCCTCGCGGATCAGGTCCCATTCCGCCTGGCTGTCGGTCGGGAAGGCGTTGATGGCGACCACCGCCGGCACGCCGAACGAGCGCAGGATGCCCAGGTGGGCTTCGAGGTTGGAAAGGCCCTTGCGGAGCAGCTCGACATCCGGCGAGGTGTACGCTGCCGCGAGCGGTTTGCCGGGCGTCACCTTGGGGCCGCCGCCGTGCATCTTGAGGGCGCGCACCGTGGCCACCAGCACCGCGGCGTCCGGGTACATGCCCGAGGTGCGGCACTTGATGTCCACGAATTTCTCGAAGCCCATGTCGGCGCCGAAGCCGCTCTCGGTCACTACGTAATCCGCCACGCGAGAGGCCACCAGGTCGGCCAGCACCGACGAGTTGCCGTGCGCGATGTTGGCGAAAGGCCCCGCGTGCACGAAGGCCAGCTGCTCCTCGAGGGTCTGCAGGATGTTCGGCTGTATGGCGTCCTTGAGCAGCACGGCCATGGCCCCGGCGACGCCGAGGTCCTCGGCGGTGACGGGCTTTCCGGAGGTGTCGCGCGCCATGACGATGCGCCCGAGCCGCTCGCGCAGGTCCTTGAGCGAGGTGGCCAGCGCCAGGATGGCCATGACCTCGCTGGCCACCGCGATGTCGAAGCCGCTCTGGCGCAGGGGGCCGTCGTCCAGGTCGCCGAGGCCCACCATGACGTTGCGGAGCGCGCGGTCGTTCATGTCCATGACCCGGCGCCACTGGACCGCGTACGGGTCGACGTGGAGCTTCCGGAGGTCGAGCTTCTCGAAGTAGGCGTCGGACCAGCGCGACTCGTGGTACATGCGCGCGTCGAGGGCCGCGGCCGCCAGGTTGTGGGCCGCCTGCACCGCGTGGTTGTCGCCGGTCAGGTGGAGGTTGAAGTCTTCCATGGGGACGATCTGGGAATAGCCGCCGCCGGCGGCGCCGCCCTTGATGCCGAAGGTAGGTCCCATCGAAGGCTGTCGTATGGCGCAGGCGGCCTTCTTGCCGATGGCGCCGAAGCCCTGCGCCAGCCCCACCGTGGTGGTGGTCTTGCCCTCGCCGAGGGGCGTCGGCGTGATGGCCGTGACGTCGACGTACTTGGCGCGCTTGGGCTTCGCGGCCGCCTCGTTCACGAACTCGAGGCGCACCTTGGCCTTGCCGCTGCCGAAGGTCTCGAGCGCGGAGGCGGGAATGCCGTACTCGCCCGCCACCTCGACGATGGGCCGGATTTTCGCGGCCTGGGCGATGGCGATGTCGCTCGGCACCGGTTTCTGCTTGATGACGGACATGGGCATTCCTCCCTAACGGATCATCTGTTGAAGGTAAGAAGAAGCGGCCGGAGGGTCAACGTTTCCGAGCGTTCCCGTCAGGAATGAACGCCCGGCCCGCCGCCGGAGCCGCTTGCCCAACCCGCGAAGCGCCGACGGAGCGCCTTCGCCCCCAACGCCGCGAACAGGAGCACGACGCCCGCGAAACACGCGCCGACCGCGATCCATTTGGCCGGCGTCGCGAGGACCGCCGCGCGCGAGGCGAACGCCGCCGTGCCGTCACGGGCGGGCGCAAGGCTCACGAGGACGCTGGCCGCGGCGTTCTCGGCCAGGTCGAAAAGCGGCGCCGCCAGGGTCAGGAAGGGCGCGGCGCGCGAAGCCTTCGAGCCCGGGGCGAGCCGCTCGAGGGCGAACGCCCAGGCGCAGAGGAAGAAGGCGCCGTAGACGAGCGGGTACGCGAGGTCCCAGGTCCAGTGCGCGCGCACGAAGGCCGCCTTCTCCGCCCCCTCGAAAGCCGCGGCCCGCTCGAAGGCCTCCTCGACCGTGTAGGCAAAATCCAGGTCGAATGCCGAGCCGTCGCCCGCCACGATGGCTCCCGAGAAATCCGGGAGCGGCAGGACGAAGGCCATGAACGCCGCGAGCGCCAAGCCCGTCGCGGCCAGCGCGAAGGGCGAGGAGACGAGGGCATGGAAACCGCGCATGGAACCTCCGAACGCTCGCCCATGGTTCGCCGCCGGACCCCGTTCCGCGTGCCGGCCCCGACCCCCGGCGCGGAGTCCGGCCGATCGCGCTTCCGGATCCGGACCCGCCCGGCGGAAGGGGCCCTTCGACTTACGCGAGGAGCGAACGCATCTTAGTGTAGATCATCCGGGCCGCCTTCTCCGGTATGACGCGCATGAGGAAGCACATCAGCTTGGCGTCAGCGCCGACGAAGACGTGGAAGGCGTTCCGCTCGATGCCGTCGACGATGAGCTTCGCGGCCACCTGGGGCGTGGTCATCTTGATGCCCTTGCCGCTCTCGGCCATGCGGGCCTGGTCCGCGGCGCTGGCCGCCCCGGAGTTGACGGCGATGTTCGTGGAGATGGCGCCCGGGAACACCGTCGTCACGCCGACCCTGGTGTCGAGCAGCTCGGAGCGGAGGCCCTCGGTCAGGAGCCGCACCGCCGCCTTGGTGGCGCCGTAGACCGTCTGGCCCGGCACCGGGGCGTAGGCGCCCATGCTCGACACGTTGAGGATGTGCGCCTCCGGCTGCGCCAGCAGCTTCGGGATGAAGGCCTTGGCCAGGTTGAACGGTCCCCAGAGGTTCACGTTCACGACACGCTCGATCTCGGAAAAGTCGAGGTCGTTGACGCGCTTGAACTTGTGGATGATGCCCGCCACGTTCACGAGGCCGTCCACCCTGCCGTGCGCCTTCTCGACCGCCTCCGGCAAGTCCAGGACCGCGGCGCGGTCCGCGACGTTGAGCGCGTGGACCGACATGGATGCGCCCCGCTCGCCCGCGAGCGCAACGGTCTCCCTGAGCCCAGCCTCGTTGAGGTCGACGCCGGCCACGCTCGCGCCGCGCCGCAGCAGCTCGAGCGCGGTCTCGCGGCCGATGCCGCCGCCGGCTCCCGTCACCACCATCACCTTGCCCGCCACTAGCATCGCACCCTCCCCGTCGTCCAGGATAGGATCAATGTATATAGCTTTTTCCATATGTCAACCTGTATTTATATATAGATACAATTCAAACGCCGGTTGCCCGGGGAGCGCGACGGGATGAAGGATGAGGGGGCCCGGGGGAGAAGGGGCGCGGCATGGCGGCGGTCGCGCGGGCGCAGGCGGCCATCGCGCCCCTTTTCCCCCGGACAGTTTCCCGAAGCTTCGTGACACCGCTCAGGACATGAGCCACCCGTGGGCTTCCGCGAGCTTGTCGGGGATGGGGATGCCCTGCGGGCACTTCGGCAGGCACTCGCCGCACTTGACGCAGGCGTCGCCGCCCTTGCCCTGGCCTTGGTACGCAAATTTGTACCACCCCGCGCGGTCGGCCTTCTTGTCGAAGGCATAGCCCGTGTTGTACGTGGCGAAGACGTCGGGTATCGCGACCCCGTGCGGGCAGGGCATGCAGTAGCCGCAGGTCGTGCAGGGCACCGGCATGCGTTCGCGGAAGAAGGCCGCCGCCCGCCCGATCAGATCGAGCTCGGCGCGCGTCATCGAGTTGGCCCGCGCCGCGGACGCCACACCCGCGTTCTCGCGTACCTGGTCGGCGGAGCCCATGCCCGAAAGCACCGTGCCGACTTCCTGACGTTCGAGCGCGAAGCGGAGCGCCCACTCGGCGGGGAGTCGCGGCTTCGGGTATTCGGCGAAGATGGCGCGCACTCCCGGCGGCACGTTGACGAGGCCGCCGCCCCGGAGCGGCTCCATGACGACGGTGCCGATTTCCCGCGCGGCCGCGTATTCGATGCCCTCCGCTCCGGCCTGGTACGCCGTATCGACGTAGTTGTACTGCACCTGGCAGAATTCCCAGCCTTCCCACGCGTCGACGATGCGCTTGAACACGGGCAGCGAGTCGTGGAACGAAAAGCCGACGTGCCGTACGCGCCCGTCGCGCCGCGCCTTCTCGAGGAACTCGAGGCCGCGGTTTTTCAGCACCTTATCCCAGCGCTCGGCGCCGAGCGCGTGGAGGAGGTAGAAGTCGACGTGGTCGGTGCGGAGCCGCGCGAGCTGCTCGGAAAGGAGGCGTTCGAAATCCCCCGGCTCGTTCACCAGCCACACCGGGCTCTTCGTGACCACCAGCACCCTGTCGCGGAGGCCGTGGCGCTCGAGCGCCGCGCCGAGCCATTTCTCGCTCGCGCCCCCGTGGTAGGGATACGCCGTGTCGAGGTAGTTGACCCCCTCGTCCACCGCCGCGAGCAGGGCCGCGTCCGCGGCCGCCTCGTCGATGCGCGCGTTGTCGCCGTCGACGACCGGCAGGCGCATGAGCCCCATGCCGAGCGCGGACACCTCGAGGTCCTGAATCTTCGGGAAACGTCGGTACTGCATGGCCCCGATTATAGCATCGCGGGAAACGGGGAAGCGAGCGAGGGGACCTGTATGAGGAAAAGGAAAGGGTCGCCGCGTCACAGCTCGCGCCACCCCTCCGATCGGGCGCCCCTTCCCTTCTCCTCGCGCTCCCTTTCCTTTGCGCCCCCCCTATTTGATGGTAGTGAACGTCGCGCCGCTCGTGCTCGGCAGGTACGTCGTCACCGTGTGGTACAGCACCGCCACGCGCCACGTATAGGTCGTGCTGCCCGCAAGGGGAGTCGTTCCGGGCACCGTGAACGCCGAGCTCGTCGTGGTGGCGAGCGTGCTCCAGATCTTCCCGCTGTAGACCTGTATCGTATAGCTTGCGCCTAGGGTCGCCCGCCATGACAGCGTCGGCGTCCTCGAGACTCCGGTCTGGCCGCTATAGGGGATGACGGGCGTGACCCGGATCGTCCGCGATCCATACGGCGAGTAATAGGACCAGGTTACGTCCTTCTGGCGCACGTAGAGCGTATGGAGTCCGTCCGACAAGGCGGTGGAAGGAGTCCAATCGAGAAGGTCGGTCGTCGACGTCCACGCGCCGCTCGTCGAATCCAGCTGGATCTGGAAATAGCGGACGCTGCCATCCGGATCGGTGTCGGTCCACTCCCAGGTGGGCGTTCGGTCGAGCGTCGGGCTTGCAGCCGAGACCGAGGTCGGGTCCGCGGTCGGACTCAGGTCGTATACGATCAAGCCGGAAGTATACGCACTCTCGTTCAGGGCGCGGTCGCGTACCTTCACGTAGGCTAACTTGTATCCTTGGTCGGTATTGCCCCCATAGGTGGCGCTCGTCAGGTTCCAGGCCGCCTTCGTGGCGGAGTAGGTTTCCCAACCCGACCAGGGCCCGGACGAGCTGTTCGAGAAGCACATCTGGTAGATGCCGCTCAAGGAGTCGCTCGGGGCGGAGCTCGCCGCGACGGAAACCGAGCTCGGGGTGGTCGTATAGGGCGCGTCGGACGAGATCAGCCACGAGCCCGCGGCCGGCGCGACGGTGTCGTAGCCGATATAGTCGCTTGTCGTCGTCGATATGTTTCCCGCTCCGTCCTTCGTCCGTATGTAGACGTACTTGCTGGACGTGTTCGTGGTCGTGCCGCCGTAGGTCGAGCTCGTCATCGACCACGACGATTTCGTCATCCCGCCCGAGTACGCTTCCCAGGCCGACCAGGTGCTTCCATTGTTCGAGAAGGAAACGTACGCCACGCCGCTGTAGGTGTCCGAGGCAGTAACCGAGTTGTTGACGTTGACCGTGCCGTTGCTGGTCCAGGTCTCGCTCGAATTGATGGTCCAGGATCCCGCGCCCGGCGAACCTGTGTCGTAGACGATGGTGTCACTGGCGTTCGTTGAAGCATTGCCGGCGGCGTCGCGCACCTGGACGTACACGCCCTTCGTGCCTTGGGTAGTCGTACCGCCGTAAGTTGCCGAGGTGAGGGTCCACGATTTCGACATGCCCGGCGAATAGGCCTCCCATGGGCTCCAGAGCGATCCGTTGTTGGAGAAGCGGACCAAGGCAAGACCGCTCGTTGCGTCGCTCGGAGCGGAGCTGGCCGAGATGGTCGCGGTGGCCGCGTTGGTATAGGCCGCGCCGGAAGCGATGACCCACGTGCCGACCGAAGGAGCGACGGTATCCCAGGTGACAGTCACGGTGTCGGTGCCGGCGTTTCCGGCATTGTCGAAGACCGTCAGCAAGGCCGTCTGCGCTCCCTGCGCGGTTCCGCTCACCGTCGTGGACGAAGCGGAAGCCGTTCCAAAACTGAGGTTGGCTCCACTCCATGCGAAAGTTTGCATGCCGCTCGAGTCGCTGGCGCTACCGGACAGGCTGGCCTGCGCGTTGATGGCGATGTCAGCCCCGGCATTGACGGTCGGCGGGTTGTTGTCGCGCAGCACCGTACCGGTGATCACACTGCTGTGGATCGACCCCTCGCCGGCCAGAAGCATAAAAACCGTCCGCTCGCCGCTCTCATCCGACTCGAGGTCCCAGGCCGCTACCTCGTCGCTATAGACGATCGGATTCCAGCCCGTCGTCGGGATACCTATTATCGGCTCATTCGAGAGATAATATGCTTCTGCTTCGTGATTGACCTCGATGGATACGCTGACGGTCGTGCTGTTGGTGTAGCCGTCCACCGCGCCGGGACCTCTGATCGTCATCGCTCCGGCCGGAGCCGTTCCCGTCGTGAAGTCGAAGCTGACTGGATCGGCCAAAGCCGATCCGTCCAGGGCCCTGAGTCCGTCAAGCCTGAGTGAATACTCGGTGGCATTATCGAAATATGGATCTTTCTGGACGCGGACGAGCGTGCCTTCGAAGCTGGCCGACAGGGCTACCTCGGTTGACCCGCTGGTGAGGCGCATGCCGTCGATGGACGAAGGATCCACTTCACGGTCGAAACGCACTACGAGAGGCGCGCTCGGGCTTACGAGATTGGTACCCATGTACGTCGCGTCGATGGACTCAAGCTCCAGATACCTGTCGTTCGCCAGCATCACCTCGCGCTGGACCTCGGAGACGATGTCGATGGGGTTGTCGCAGGTGGCCGCCAGGACGGACAGGACCGTTACGACGGCGAGGACGGCGGGCGCGGCCGGGCCACGGGGGGAACGCTTCATTCGGTCCATGTGTCGACCTCCTTCTCGCCGGCTTCCGAGGCGCGCGCGGTCGAGGCCGTGGCGCCAGGCAGCGAGAGCTTGGCGGCCAGGTCCGGGTTCACCGACCTGAGTTTCGCGACCGCGGATTCGAGGGAGGTAAAATCCTCGAGCTCGTAGAGGGCGCGCGCCAGCCCCAACAGGGCGACGCCGCTCTCGGGCTGGGCCTTGAGCGCGCGCTCGTACCACCCGACGGCCTCGCGGGCCTTGTCCTCGAGATAGGCGAGGTTGCCGAGGTTCACGAGGGCCGCCGGATTCTCGCGGCGCTTGAGCGCCTCGAGGAACTGGGCGCGCGCCTTGTCGAACTGCCCGAACTGCGCGTAGAGGATGCCGAGCCGGTTCAGGTCCGCCTCGGGGCTCTTGCCGGCCTTGATCGCAGTCGTCAGCTCGACGATGCGCCCGCTCGTCTGGTCGGCCACGAAGCGCGCGAGCTCGGATTCGTAGGCGGCCTGCACCTTGGCGGAATCCGGCAGCATCACCGCCACGCCCTCGTCGGCGATGCCGACGGGTTCGTACAGCTCCCAGGCCTTGCGGGTCTCGAAGAAGGCGAGCGAAGCGTCGCGCTCGGCCTCGCGCCATTCGCGCGCTCCCGTGCGCCACGACTTGAGGAAGCCGTCGGCCACCAGGGTCACCTCGACGGGGATCCACGCCGTTCCCTCGCGCTCGATCCATTCGGACGGATTGGCGAAGAGCCGGCGCGCCGCGTCGGGCGTGAGGCCCGAGTCGAAGGCCACATAAACGTGGCCGGGCACCAGCACGAAGGCCGAGCGGATGCCCGCGGCCTCGAGCAGGGCGGCGTAGAGTACGGACAGGTCGTCGCAGTCGCCGGCTTTGTAGGCCAGGGTCTGCTGCGGGAACTGGAGGAAGTCGACGGCGGTGTCGCTCTCGGCGAGCTTTTCGTAGGGCGTGGCGGGGTCGACCACGTAGCCGAGGCCGTGCACGCGCAGGGCCTCGAGCAGTCCGAGAGCGGTGCGGATCTCGGTGGTGGCGATGCCGGAGCCCGTGCGCCGCGCCGCCGAGGCGACGCTCTTCGAGAACGCCAGCACGAGCGGGTTCTTCGCCGCCACGAAGGCGGCCGCCTTGCGGTCGTCGTCCCAGGTCATGGCGTTGCGGTTGTTCACCGTCACCGTGACCGGATAGCGGGCCGTGCGCGCCGAGCCGAGGTAGAAATACTCCACGACGATCTCGCCGGCGCTCTTGGTGCCTTCGGTCACGCGGAAGATCTGGTCGTTGAACAGGGCGAAGACGGGCACCGAGGCCGAAGCGCCGGGCGCGAGGCGGGGCAGTTCGGCGCAGACTCGCGGCCCGTCCATGTACTGCTTCACCTCGAAGCTGACCTTGACCTTTTCGAGCGGCGACGACTCGTCGTTGCGGAGCACGAGCTCGCCCGCGGGATTGTCGTCGTACCAAGTATAGAAGAGGGGGAAGATGGGACGCAGCGACGGCTCCATGCGGATTGAGCCGCCCTTCCGCGCGCCGGCCAGGTCGTAGCCGACGCCCGCGGCTATCGACACGCCGCGGTAAAGGCTGCCAGAGGGAGTCAGGAAGTCGCGGTAACGGCCGCCGAGCGAGAGCTCGAGCGTCGGGCCGAGCCTGAGGCCGATGCCGGCGCCCGCTTCCCAATAGGGGTTGCGCACCGTTCCCGCCTCGACCATGCCCATGTAGATGCCGCCGCCGCCCCAGGCCTTGAGCGTGATGCGGGCGCCCGCGCGAAGCCTGGCCCCGAGACCGCCGCCCGCGGCGACGAGGGTCAGGCCTCCTTCGGACTGGTTGATCGGCAGCAGCTCGGCGTCGACGCCGAAGCGCAGCATGGCGAAGGGGAGGAAACCCGGCACGAGCTCGCCCTCGAGCCCGCCGCCGCCGCCGATGCCGTAGAAGGGCAGGCCGTCCCCAAGGGTCGGACCGATCGGCACGGCCACGGTCGGAACCAGGGAGAGCTGCAGGTCGGAACTGGCCTGGGCCACGAGCGGAATGGCGGAAAGCAGGAACGCGCTGGCGAGAAACGCCGGTGCGAGGATGCGCGGTCGTGACATGACGACCCTCCTCACTCAACTTGTCGGGATATACGACCAGTCTATACCGTGGAGGGCCGTTTTTCTATGGAAAGGAACAAACGGGACAAGAATTCCTAACGCCCCGGCGCCTGGAAATGAAGGCGCCGCCCGATAGCCGGGCGGCGCGCCTGCGTTCCGTTCGAACGCGCGGATCTCTATCGCCCTCAGCCCTCCCAGGGCTCGCTGGCCGCGGTTTCAGCGTCCGGCGCGGGCTCGGAGGCCGGCTCGGGCGCGGTCTTGCAGGAGAGGACGAAGACGAGGGAAAGGGCGACGAGGAAGGCGGGGAGGCTCTTGCGGATGGTCATGGCACACTCCTTCGAGTTTGATCGCGCATATTTTATCCGATAAGCCCGCTCAGGAAAAGCCCCGAAGTCTCAGTCCCCGAAATCCTTCGAGGTCGGGACCCCCCCGGACGCAGCCTTGATCTCGAGCTTGATGACCGGACTGACCCAGCGCTCGCCGCCGTTCGTGATGATGCAGAGACGGTAGTACCAGACGCCGGGTTCGGGCTTTTCCTCGACCCAGCCCCGCGCCTCCCGGTCGCCGACGAAGATGTAGCCGTCCTCGGGGTAGACGGGGTTCGGATTGGTCTTCGACTTGACCAGCTTGTAATACTTGAGGTCATCGCGAAGGTATTGCTTCCAGGCGAAAATGACCTTGCCACCCTCGAGCTTCGCGCCGAAGCCCATCTCCTTGACCACGACGGGCGCCTTGTAGGACTCGGCCGCGAGCGTGAGCGCGAACAGGGCCAGGCAGGCGAGAGCCACGATTCTCTTCATCGGAAAGCCTCCGTGGCGGCCGCGGTCGAGGCGGCGCCGTTTATCAATGTAGCGCGCCTGGTCGGCGCAATCCTGCGCTTCCCCCGGTCCGCGCGGATCGGATCTCTCACCATGCGGACTCGAGCAGGGCGTGGAGCTCCGCGTCCGTGAAGGCGCGCGGGCTCGCGGCGCGGTTGCGGTACGAGAGCGCGTCGGCCAGGATGGCCGGCAGGAGCTCGCGATCGACGCCCGCATCCCGGAGCCGGCGCGGTATGCCGAGCGCTTTCGAAAGCTCGCGCACGAAGGCGAGCGCGGCGCGGGCGTCGAGGTCCTCGTCTCCGGTCGGGGCGCTTCCGAAGGCGGTGGCCAGGCGGGCATAGGGTCCGGGCGCGACCTCGATGCAGGCTTCCATCACATACGGCAGCATGACCGCGTTGGCCAGCCCGTGGGCGGCGCCCGCGAGCGCCCCCACGGGGTGCGCGAAGCCGTGGACCATGCCGAGTCCCGACTGGCTGAAGGCGATGCCCGCAATCGCCGCGCCGAGCGCCATGCCGGAGCGCGCCTCGCGGTCGGAGCCGTCGGCGAAGGCGCGCGCCAGGTTCGCGCCCACGAGGCGGGCCGACTCGAGGGCGATGGCCGCCGACAGGGCGTTGGCGTTCCGCGACGCGAGCGATTCGATGGCGTGCGTCAGAGCGTCCATGCCGGTCGCGGCGGTCAGGGCCGGCGGCATGCTGGCCTGGAGCCGCGGATCGACCAGGGCGAGCTTGGGGAAGAAGCGGTCGTCGGACATGCCGATCTTGCGGCGCGCCACGAGGTCGGTGGTAACCGCGGCGGAGCTCGTCTCGGAACCGGAGCCCGCGGTGGTGGGAATGGCGACGAGGGGCGGTCCGGTCCGCTCCGCCTTCACCCTGCCGTGGACGTAGTCGCCCCACGAGGCATCCGGATGGGCGGCGCCCGGGAGCCGCGCGTCCGCGGCGTGCAATGCTGCGGCCTTGGCGCAGTCGATGGGGCTGCCGCCGCCATAGGCGACCACGGCATCGGCGCCGCTCGCGGCTATGGCCGAGGAGCAGGCTTCGATGATCGGCACGGGCGGATCGGACGTGACGCCTGAGAACACCTCGACGGCGATGCCGGCCGCGGCCGCGGAGGCCCGCGCGCGCCGGAAGCCCTCGCTGCCTATGGTGTGCGAGGAACCGGTGACGAGCAGGACGCGCGTCGCGCCGAGCGCGCGCAGCTCCCCGCCGAGCGCGTCGACCGAGCCGTCCCCGAAAACGATCCTCGTGGGACCGCGGAAGGTGAACGAAGACTGCATGGATCCTGGCCTCCTGGGCTCGTCCGTCGAAAGGGCACCTTTCGATTATATGGGCTCCGGGTTGTGCGCGCGCCACCGGAACGCTACTATTCCGGCAAATGCTTCGCCGGCGGACCGATTTCTCCACCCTCGACCGGGTGATGGGCGCCCTCCACTACTTCCTCTTCGTCCGGTATCCGGCAATCTCGGTCGCGGCGACCACCGCCGCCTACGCCCTCATCGTCCTGCTGGCAGGCAGGCGGCTCGAGATATCCGCCAACTACTTCGTGCTCCTCCCGGTCATCGCGGCCGCGGTCGCCTGGGGCTTCCGCGGAGGCCTCGTCGCAGGCGCCCTCGGCCTGCCCGCCAACCTCCTCCTCTTCCACCTCATCGGCCACCCGGAGTTCTCGCCCGCCTCCAAGGCGATCGCCGAAGCGTCGGGGCTGCTGGTCGGCTCGGCGCTCGGCTACCTGTCCGATTACTACCGCAAGCTGCACGCCGAGATCGACCGCCGCCACGCCATCGAGGAAGACCTCCGCCGCACGCTCCGCGAGAAGGAGATGCTGGCGCGGGAGGTCCACCATAGGGTCAAGAACAATCTCGGCGTGGTCAAGAGCATCATCTCGCTCCAGAGCTCCCGCTCTGCCGACCCTGTCTTCCGCGAGGAGAGCGGCCGGCTGACCCGTCGCATCCAGGCCATATCGCTGGTGCACGAGCTGCTGTACAGGAACGAGAACCTTTCCGACATCGAGCCGGCGGAATACCTCAGGATCCTCGCGTCCGCCCTCGTCTCCGCCCAGATCGATTCGGGTTCGGGACTCTCGCTCGAAATCCACGTGGACGTCGGCGACGACCGTTTCAGCGTGGACCTGGCCAGCCCGCTCGGGCTCGTCGCCACCGAGGCGATCACCAACGCCATCAAGTACGCTCTGCCCCGCTCGCGCCATCCGCGCCTCGAGGTCTCGCTCGAACGGCGCGGCGCGTCCTACGTCTTCTCGGTGCTGGACGACGGTCCGGGCTTCGATCCGGACGCGGTGCCGAGCGGCAGCCTCGGCGTCAAGCTGAGCAGGCTGCTGGCCAAGCAGCTCAAGGGCGAGGTCGCCTGGATACGCATGGAAAAGGGAATGCGCTTCGAGCTCGCGTTTCCCCGTCCGACGCGGGAGTCCTGAGCGGACCGGTCCCCGGCCGT
>JAKLEE010000050.1 GCA_022703215.1 Spirochaetota bacterium
CTGCAGCACCGTGGCCGTGCCCGGCACAACCTCGATCCCGTCCACCGGCCGCATCCTGGCGATGCCGTTCTCGAGCTTCTTGTATTTTTTCAGCGTCGACACGCTCTTCCTCTCGATGATGGGCGGATGACTAGTCACGCTACTCTAGCACTACAAGTATCGGCTTGTCGAGTGCCGTCCGCCTCGGAAGAAACACGGGCTTGGAATGCGGAAACGGCCGATATATAGTGGACATGATGGAATCAATGGAAGGAAGGCGCCCCCTCGGGCCCGGGGAAGCCGCGCTCGAGAACGACGGAAGGCTCTCGCTGCTGTTCGTGGGCGCCGGCTCCGCCTTCTCCAAGAAATTCTACCAGAACAACCTGCTCGTGGTGAAAGGACGCGACCACGCCCTCGTGGACTGCGGAACCCGGGCGCCCGAGGCGCTCGCTCTGCTCGGCATCCCCGTCACCAGGATAGAGAACTACGTCGTCACGCACTCGCACGCCGACCACACGGGCGGCCTCGAGGAAGTGATGCTCCTCAACCGCTACGTCACGAAGCGGAAGCCCCGCATCGTGGTGGCCGACCGCTACGTGCGCCACCTGTGGAAGCGGACCCTAGCGGGCGGCGCGGCCTACAACGAGCGTAAAGGCAGCCGCTGGCTGCGCTTCGAGGACCTCTGGGATCGAGTGCCCGTACGGCGGCTGCGTGGCGCGGACCGCGAGCGTCTGGTCGCCATGGTGGGCGGCATCGAGCTCCAGCTCTTCCGGACCATGCACATTCCCGACTCCGCGCGCTCTTGGCGCGACTCGTCCTTGAGCTACGGCGTGGTGATCGACCGGCGCGTCCTCTACACGAGCGACACCCGCTTCGACCCGGAAATGGTGCGTTCGCTGGATGCGGAATTCAGCTTCGAGGCCATCTTCCACGACTGCCAGTTCTTCCCCGGCGGCGTGCACGCTTTCCTCGAGGATCTCGGAACCCTGCCCGCGGCGATAAAGGCCAAAACCCGCCTCATGCACTATGGCGACGCCGTGGACGAGAAGCGGAAGCGGGCCGCCGAACTCGGCTTTGCCGGCCTCGCGGAGCAGTGGATGCCCTACGAGTTCTCCGTCTCCCCGGACTGAGCGGCCTCAGGCGGCGACCTTACCAGGGTCGCGGGAATGCCCGCGACCCCGAGCGCCGAAACGAAACTCCGCGCGGAGCGCCAGGCGCGCACCCGCCCGAGCCGGGCTGACGCTGGCGGAAGCGCGGGGATCAGGGTTACCCGTCCCCGAGAATCCACGCGAGCTCCATGGAAGTGCGCCTCCGCGGCGATGCCCCGGGGTTCGATCAGCAGGCTGAGCGCCTCCATCATCGACACCGCATCGAAGATCCGCCCGCGCGCCTCGATCTCGATGCCGCCCCGCGTTCGCGGATCCGGGACGTCCTTCGTGTTCTTACTCCGCGTGGCCATAAGCCATACAGCTCCATCCATCGGCAAATTGTCAAGCCGCGAAGCGGGGGCTAGCATCCCGCGAGCTTCGCGGAGGTTTCGTGACCCAGTTCCAGAGCGTCCTGATCAGGAACCTAAAACGTTATCGGTCGGATTCCGGCCTGACGCAAGCGGGACTCGCCGAATTGGCCGGAATCACCACGGGATACGTCGCCGAGATCGAATCCGGCCGCAAGTACCCCTCCCCCGAGATGCTCGAACGCCTGGCCGATGCCCTCTCCGTCCGTCCTTTCAGGCTCTTCATGGCGGACGAGGACCTGGTCGCCCTGGTCCGCTCCGAGCTCGCCTACCTGCTCGCCCCCGAAGGCCCGGACGCTTTCGTCGCGGAAATGGCGGAAGCCCTCCGCAAAAGGCTCCTGCCTCCCGAAACGAAGGGTTGAACAAACAGACCCAGGCTCTTCGGGTATCGAGGTTCGAAAGAACCACGCACGGCGACGAGCCGGGTCATGAACCATTCTGCGCGGGGCCTGGCGGCGAAAGAACGCACCCTTTCACTGCGTTCAAGGGCGCGTTTTTCGCCGCCACCCGCCGCGCCTGGTGCTTGGCGGATCGGCCAGCCGCTTCGGGTTTCAAGCACGCCGATGCGCATCCAGTCGGAACGGGTTGTTCGGCCTGAGTCACGTATCGGGCTGTAGCTCGGTCCCGGGTTCACCGCACGGCAAGCCCGCCCTTCCCCGCGGCCGCCGACACGGCACTACGCCCCGGAGCCTGCCGCCCCCGTGAAGCCGGCGGCGGCGTCCTCCGCCCTGTACTTGACGAGGACGCGCCTGGCGTAAAGGCCCGTGACCGTCGATGCCCTTCCGGTGCGCGGACATCGTGTCGCGTAGTCGAGCAGCACCGGCGAGCGCGTCGTTACCCGACCTTCCATCGTAGCTGACCCGCTGGCGCGAGCCGCTCAGCCATGCTCAATCACCGAGCGCTTTTCTATAAAGCGTGGCGCATTTCCTGAATCCATTGAACTTGAAATAATAGATGAAACCATCATACACGTAAAAGGAATACGGAAGCGTGTAATCATACACGTCCGTCAGGACCGTTTTCACTTCCTTCGATTCCCGGTCGTATTGCTTGACGCTTATCAGCCTGTACGCCTGGGATTCAGGATCGTCACCCGTTCCGACTTTGGGATCATGGAACTCCTGCACCTTCCAGGCTGTCATGAAATAAAACACACCGTCTTGTATCTGGGCGAAAAACGGTGGAGAAATTTGTGGGTCGTAATGCATGTCATCACGGACATCTTCAGCGAAGCCGGAAACAGGATTACCATCGGCAGGATTCAGTTCAATTAGTAAATCCGTGATTGTAACATTTTTTTCCTGCTTTTGACCAATTAGGTATCCAAAGAAATATGGATTTCGGAATCCCCTTTTATATGCCAAAACAATTAGGTCATTATTGCCGCAAAGTATTAAACGATCTTGCCATTTGCTAATAAATGGATCCGTAAGTGTGTACTCGTCATCAGGGAATGCATAATCGAACCTCGAACTTCCTGCCGCTTTTCTGTCTGCCTTAAAGTATGATTCGAATGTCTTTTTTTCTTTATTATAAACCTCCCTGATGTGGAATTGATTTAATAACAACACATCTTCCTTCACGATATTTAAGTATTCCAGCTCTTCCGAAATCAAGTTGTATTTAAATGTATTGAACGCCCGCATATCCGACCATTCAAAATACAAATCGCTAGTTGATCTGTTGTAGTAGGTTATTTTTACCATATCATTAAAATGCGCCTTCTCGAGATCTTTGGCCATGGGAACGGCCAGAGCATCGCTACGTAATTGCACGAGTACTTTGGCTTTTTGTGTTTTTAAATCTAATTCGAGAATACAATTCAGGGAGGGTATGATAGCCCTGTTCGAATCAACTATGAGGATCTGCGGATATAGGACAGGGACATTGAGCGCATCCTCTGCGTACAAGGCTAAAATCATCCCAATCAGCAGGATTAAAGTGATCGGTTTCCTTTTCACTGGATTCCTCCTCCATCTTAAACGAAAGCCAAAGCCTCTTCGTCGACGACGGCAAGTCTCGTACGGATAATGGATCTTCAGGAACAAACCTTCCTGCACTCTTTCTATAAATTCCTTCTCCATCCACACGCTCCTGTCAAGCGATATCCGGAACCGACCCCATGCCGACAGCATTTTCGCCCCCTCTCGAGTCAGTGTTCGCCCTCGACGAGGGCCGGCCTGACGAGTCCGGTCTTGCGCATGGTTTTGAGTCTGTAGTTGTGCCGCGGAATGTGAGTACCTGGCTGTGACGGAGCAGTCGGTCCAAGATCGCCAAGCCCGCCCTTCCCCGCGCCCGTCGGCACGGGACACTGCCCCGGAGCTTGCCCTCCCCGTGAAGGCGGCGTGCTAGCGTTAACCCGGCGCAGCGCCTCGCGGAATCCGGCGACGCGGGGGGTGGCGCGAAACAACGTGCCCATGAACGGTCCCGAGTGAATGGGCATGTTTTTTCGCGACAGGACCCCCCGTAGCCGGCTTGCCTGACGCCCTGCGCCGTATTAACGAAAATCCCCGCCCTCACGGACGGGGACGGCGTGCTCCGGGACCGGATCAGCGCTTGCGGGCGCGGACGAAAATCTGCTTGCCCGAGTCGTTGGGATTCTGCCGCTCCTCCACGTCGAACCACCCGCAACCGCGGATCAGCTCGCCGAACTTGCGGAAACCGTAGTTGCGCGGATCGAAGTCGGGCTGGCGGTTCGTGACGTACTGGCCGACCGGGCCGAGATAGGACCAGCCGAACTCGTCGGCGGAATCCTCGACGGCTTCGACGAGCAGGGCGCGCAGCTTCCGGTCGTTCTTCCAGTCGCCGGCCGGGGCGCGGGTGCGGCGCTCGGACGAGGGCTTTTCGCGCTCCTCCTCCTCCTCCCTGAGTATCTCGGTGTAGAGGAACTTGTCGCACGCGGCCACGAAGGGCTTCGGGGTCTTGCGCTCGCCGAAGCCGATCACCAGCTTGCCCGCCTCGCGGAGGCGGGCCGCCAGGCGCGTGAAGTCCGAATCGCTCGATACGATGCAGAAGCCGTCGAGCTTCTCGGTGTAGAGCAGGTCCATCGCGTCGATGATCATGGCGCTGTCGGTCGAATTCTTGCCCGAGGTATACGAGAACTGCTGGATGGGCTGGAGCGCCCAGTCGAGCAGCTTGTCCTTCCAATGCTTGAGGTTGGTGGTGGTCCAGTCGCCGTAGATGCGCTTGACGCTCGCGATACCGTACTTGGCCACCTCGCCGAGGAGGCCCTCGACGATCCAGGACTGGGTGTTGTCGGCGTCGACCAGCACGGCGAGCTTCAGCTGCGAGCGGTCTTCCTTATTGTTCACGTTCATCGTCGTCTCCGAAGAAGAGGATGCGGACGCGGCGCAAGGCGCCGACGGCCGTCATGGAAATGTCGAACCGTTCACCGGCACGACGGGATTGGGGAACCGGAGCGGCTGCCGCCTCGGTCCCGGGAATTTCGTCGCCGGGGCGATCGCCCGCGACCACGGCGCGGAGCTCGAGACCGTCTGCCTTCCGCTTGAGCTCGAGGGGACGGACAAGCACGCGCGCCGCCTTGCCTTCCTCGCCCTGCCCGGCAAGCGAGAGCTCGAGAAGGTCGAAACGAGCACGGAGGGCGCGTTCGACCGCGCGGACCTTGCCGACGTGGTCGAGCGCGCCGACCTCGCCCCGGTCCTGGCTCGGATCGGCCACGCGGAGCTGGGCCTCGGCGAGCACGAGCCGACGTCCGACGCGTTCCGAAAGTTCGCGCGCGCGTTCCGGGCTGGCATCGAGCGTTGCGAGGGCGGCCCGTAACGAAGCCAGGCGCGCGGCCGCGACGGCGGGATCGAAAACGGCGGATGCAGAGGCGCCATCGGCGAGCGAGCGCAAGCCCGTGACCGCCGCCCTGATGGCCGCCGGGTCGTGTTCGCGCGCGGGGCCGTCACGGACCGGCTCGCGGAGGGGCCCCGCTCCTGCGGGCATTGTCCCGTGAATGGCCGGCGCGGGAAGGCCGGCCCTCCCGAAGGCCTCAAGTACCGCCTCGAGGCGCTCCTCCGGCACGAACCAGGCGCCTTCGGCGATGCGCTCGAGCCCGAGCTCGGCGAAGGCCGGCACCGCCGCCAACAGGATCTGCGCTTGCCCGCTCGCGACGATGGTGGCGCCGCGATACACACGCAGCGATTTCCGTTCGCGCTCCCAGGCTTCGAGGTTGAAGGCGGCGCCTTGAGGCACAGGCCGCCCGGTTGCGGCCTCGAGGCGGGCGATGATGTCGCGCGCGTCGAGCCCGGCTTCGAAGGCGGCCGCCACCGAGGCGCGGTCGACGCGGAGCGTCCAGGTGCGGTCGCGCTTCTCGAGACGCCCGGCGAAGGCCGCCAGGCTGAGCGCGGCGGCTCCGGCGCCCGGCATGGCGCGGAGCTCCATGCTCGCCTCGAGCGTCAGCTCCGGCCCGTGCGCGTCGCCGCGGACGGGTCGCGGTGCGGGAGCGATGCCCGCCGCGCCTCGGCCATAGGCTCCGGCCGCCATCATGGCGCCGACGAAGGCCCGGGCGGAAACCGCGACACCGGACCTGAGGGCCGCCGCCATGGCGAGCCGCTCCGCCCCGTCGCGAGGCATGGCCGTACCGGGCGGCGCGGCCTCCAGGAAGGCCCCGCAGAACGCGGCGGCCGCCGACGGATCGGGTACCGGCGGACGGAAACCGCCGTCCGCAAGCGCCAACCCGGCGAGCAGCCGCTCGACGAGCGCCTTGTCGCCCGCCTCCGCGGCAGCGCGAAACGCGGCTCCGTCGAAGCTCGTGGTCTCGTCCTCGCCCTGGAGGAAAGCCGAGCCCCGGAACGCCTGCGCCAAGACGTCAGCCCTGTCCCGCGCCGCGCCGGCCGGGCTCGGTTCCGCGCGCCGGTCGAGCTCTGGCAACAGGGAAAAGACGCGCTTGCGCGCCCGGAGCCCGAGCGCCCCGGAGCGGCCGAAGGCCTTCGATTCACGGGCCAGGACGGCCGCGAAGGCGCACGCGGTCTCGGCGTCGAGCCAGGCGACCGGCGGCGGCGAAGCCGAAGGCCGGCCGCCGAACAGCGAAGCAGGATCCGCAAGGCTCGCGATGAGCGGCCCCAACGGCGGCGCGATGCCGACCGGCGCGTCCGGGCCGACGCCCGTACGGTAGGTGCACAGCCGCTCCCGCAAGGAGGCGACCCGGGCGCGCGCGGCGAACGCGGCGCTCTCGTCGCCCTCCGCGGCAAGGATGTCAGCGAGTTCGTCCTCCGTCCGCGGTCCGAATACCGAGAGCGCCGCGAGCGCCTTCCGGTCGTCCTCGTCGAGCAGCTCGCGCAGGGCCTCGGCCGTATCGGGGCGCCGCATGAAGGCCTCGAGCCGCGACACGAGGTCGTGCTTGTTGTACGGCGTTTTCAAGGGTCCCAGGTAGTTCCGCGCCGCTTCGATCAGAAAGCGCGTCGAACCCGAGAGCAGGGCGGCGCGCCAGGCCTCGACCGGCGACGCCTCCGCCATCGCCCGGCTTCCCTCCTGGGTCCTCACGGCGTCTCGTCCCACGCCTCGATGGCGTAGCGGTAGCCCTGTTCCGCGAGGAAGCGCTGGCGGTTGGCCGCGAATTCTTCCTCCACCGTCCAGCGCGACACGATCGAGTAGAAATGGCTGTTGCGCTGCTTCGGCCTCAAGATGCGGCCGAGGCGCTGCGCCTCCTCCTGGCGGCTGCCGAAGGCGCCGGAGACCTGGATGGCCACCGACGCGTCCGGCAGGTCGATGGCGAAATTCGCCACCTTCGACACCACGATGACCCGGGCCCTGCCGGCCTTGAAGTCGGCGTAGATCCGCTCGCGCTCCGGGTTCGGCGTCTTTCCCGTGATGATCGGCGCGTTCAGGAGCTTCGCGAGGTGGCCGAGCTGGTCGAGGTACTGCCCGATGACCAGGATGTGATCCTCCGGGTGGTTCTCCACGAGTTCGCGCACCACCTCGAGCTTGGCGTGGTTCTCCGCCGCCAGCCGGTACTTCTGCCGGAGCTCCGCCACCGCGTAGCGCACCTGATCGCGCTCGGGCAGGGGCACGCGGATCTCGCGGCACACCGCCTCGGCGATGAAGCCCCTCCGCTCGAGGTCCTTCCACGGCGCGTCGTAGCGCTTCGGGCCGATCAGCGCGAACACGTCCTCCTCGCGGCCGTCCTCGCGCACCAGGGTCGCGGTGAGCCCGAGGCGGCGGACCGCCTGGATCTCCGCCACCACGCGGAACACGGGCGCGGGCAGCAGGTGCACCTCGTCGTAGACGATGAGCCCCCACTTCTCGCGGCGGAACAGCTCGAAATGCGGGAAGTCCGACTCCTTGTCCGGCCGCCAGACGAGCACCTGGTAGGTGGCTATCGTGATCGGCCTGACGTCCTTCGCCCCGCCGGTGTACTCGCCCACGTCCTCGCGGCGTATCCAGGTCTTGTCGAGCAGTTCGTCGATCCACTGGTGGACCGCGGCCACGTTCGTCGTCACCACGAGGGTCTTCCGGCCGATGCCGGCCATGGCCGCCATGGCCACCACCGTCTTGCCGGCGCCGCAGGGCAGCACCGCCACCCCGTAGCCCGAGCCGGGCCCGCGGTCGCCGAGGACCGCGGAAGCGGCGTCCGTCTGGTAGGCCCGGAGCGCGAAGGGCCGGCCAGCCAGGGTCTCGTCGCGGAGCCTGAGCTCGAAGGGGTCGCCGTCGGCGAGCGGGGCCTCGTCGCGCACGGGCCAGCCGAGCCGGATCAGCTCCTGCTTGACCGTGCCGCGATCGACCAGCTTTACCAGGAAATCCGCCCCATCCGGCTCGAGCCACTTCCGGAGCCGTTTCGAGGCGCCGAGTTCGGCGGCGACCCGCGGGTCCGCGCAGACGAGCCTCAGGGTCCTTCCCTCCGCGTCCGCTTCCCGGAGCGAAAGCCGGCCGAAGCGGGCGATGGTCTCCCGGGCCGACACGAGCACGCTCTCCGGCACCTCGTAGCGCGACCAGCGCGCCAGCGTCGCGCCGAGCGCGTCCGCGTCTAAGCCCGCCGAGGCCGCGTTCCACAGCGACAGCGGCGTGATGCGGTAGCTGTGCATGTGCTCGGGGCTCTTCTCGAGATTGGCGAACACGCCGAGCTCCGCCCGCGCCTCCTCGAAAGAAGGGTCGTGGGCATCGAGGAGGAGGCTCAGGTCGCTCTGTACGATCAGCGGTCGTCCGTCGGGCATTCGTACAAGTGTAGTACGGGGAGGCCCCGCGCGGAAAGGGCGGCAGCCCGTTCGTCGCTCGGGGCCGGGGAAACGGCGGGAAAGGGGCGGCGCTCCGAGCGGCGGCGAGGGACGAGGCCTACCTGATCCCGTAGCCGCTCAGCGCGGATCCGTCGAGGCCATCGGGGATAGACCCCGGCCGGCTTCGTCTCCATGGAGGTCTGAGAGCGTACCGAGCAGGCGGCCCGACTCGTCTTCGAGGAGGGCGGCGGAACCGGACATGAGGCTCGCCGCCGCCGCGTTGGCCTGGATCACGCGATCGAGGTCGATCACGGCCTTGTTGATCTGCGCGATTCCGGAAGCCTGCTCCGCGCTCGCGATGCGCACCTCCTCGATCAACTCCGCAGTCCGTCGAATGCCGGGAAGGAGCGCACCGAGAGCCGTCTCGGCGCCCCGGGCGGCCGCCATCGTCCTGACCGTCCGCTCCCCGATATCGCGGGCGGCGGACTGGCTCCGTTCCGCGAGCTTCCTGACTTCGGTGGCCACGACCGCGAACCCCTTCCCGGACTCGCCCGCTCGCGCGGCTTCGATGGCGGCGTTGAGCGCGAGAAGATTGGTCTGCCGGGCGATCTCCTCGATGACCCCGATGCGCTCGGCGATCTCCTTCATCTCGAGCACGGCCTTAGCCACCGTCTCCCCACTTTCGCCGGCGTCCGCCGCGGCTCGGACCGCGATACCGCGGGTCGTCTCGATGCCGTCGGCGTTGTGCCTCACGCTCGCGCTCATCTGCTCCAGCGACGAGGAGACCTGCTCGACCGCGGCCGCTTGCGATCCCGCGCCCCGGGAGACGTCGAGGGCGGCGGCATTCAGCTCGCGGCTTTCCGCGGCCACCGCGTCCGCGACCGCGGAGGCATCGGAGGCGATCTCCCGTATCGCTTCGAGCAGTCGTTCCTGTTCGGCGGCCTGCCGCTTGACCGCCCTGATGGTCTCGTCGGATATCCGCATGGCCAAGTAGGCGCAGACCGACAGGACCAGAGTGACGAGGAGGGCGCCGACCACCTTGGGGGAATTCTGGCCCGGGTAGCGCGCGGGCAGCGCGACGAGGGCGGCGACGGCGACAGTGCCGACGGCGGATCCGGCCGACACGACCGAGAACCACGGCGACCATCCCACGAGGCTCGCGAATACCACCGGGACCGCCATGAAGAAGGCGATGTTCAGGATGAACGCGTCCGGCGTGGCGTTCCTCGAGAAGAACCCGACCCCAGCCATCGCCACGACGGCGGCACTCGTCGCTACCCACGACGCCAACTTGAACCTGCGCCCGTAGACCAGGGCCAGGACAGCCGAGAAGACCCCGAGCAGCGCCGTCTCGATGCCGGCGTTCGAAAGGTTGCCCCGTCTCGCGTCGTTCACGATGGCGAGCGGCAAAACCGCGACGATGACGGCCGAGAGGATAGCGAGCACGCGCGCCTTCTGGCGGATCTCGTAAGCCTGTCCGCCATACGTCGCCTCCAAGCGGGCGATAGGTCCCATTTCAGTCTCCTCGATGCCTCACCTCGATAGGCTGGCCGACGGAAGATGCTTGCGGAACGGAAAGCCTAGGCTACACGTTTGTTCCAGCATCTCCATTTTAATCATTATTCATCGTCGTGAAAAGAAGCCCACCGGAGGTGCGACCTCGTTCACTCGCTGGCCGAACCGCCCGGGCAAAGTCTACACTCCCTCCATGAACCCGCCCGAATTCCGCGAACCCGATCCGGGCGTCTCAGGCGTGCCGGATGCCACACCCCGCTCCCCCCGCAACCGGACGCAGCAAATTACCCCGGAGGACGAGCTCAGGCTCGCTCCGCGGATTCTCGAGTTGCATCCCTCCGCGGGCGCAGGCGCGGGCGGCGGCGGAATGATCCCTCCTGAAGATGCTGCCCCCATCGACGCGCTTGGCCGCGTGATCCATGGCGAGGTCCTCGAGGTCTGTCCCCGCTTGGAGCGCGGCGCGTACGCGCTCCTGGTGGCGGACCCGCCCTACAACCTGGGCAAGGACTTCGGCGGCGGACGCTGGAAAGCCATGGGCGACGACGAGTACGAAGCCTGGACCGGGGCCTGGCTCGACGGAGCCCTCCCCCTCCTCCGGCCGGGAGCCTCGATCTACGTCTGCGGCGACTGGCGCTCGTCGAGCGCGGTCTATCGGGCGCTCTCCCGGCGCGTCGAGGTGCGGAACCGCATCGTATGGGAACGCGAGAAGGGCCGCGCGGCCGCCGCGAACTGGAAAAGCGCCCACGAGGAAATCTGGTACGCGGTCGTGCCCGGAGCGGAGCCGTACTTCGACCGCGAGGCGGTACGCCTCAGGCGCCGCGTCCTGGCCCCGTACCGTAATCCCGAGGGCGGCGCGAAGGATTGGGTCGAGGCCCCGGACGGGCGCTGGCGCGACACGGCGCCCTCGAACTGCTGGACCGACCTTTCCGTGCCCTTCTGGTCGATGCCGGAAAACACCGAGCACCCGACCCAAAAGCCCGAGAAGCTCGCGGCGAAGCTGATCCTGGCCTCGAGCGCGCCGGGCGACGCCGTCCTCGACCTGTTCTCGGGCTCCGGCACGACGAGCGTGGTGGCGCGGAAGCTCGGCCGACGGTTCACGGCCGTTGAAGCCGAACGCTTCTGGTGCCTCGCCGCGCTAAAACGGCTCGAGGGCGCGGCGGACGACCCGCGGATACAGGGTTTCGAGGGCGGGGTGTTCCTGGAACGCAACGCGCGACATGCGGAACCGTGATTGACAGGGCGGACGCCTCGGCGTAGCGTAAGCCTACCACGATGGACACCTACGCTTCCCGGCTTTCCAGGCTCCCCGTCAATCCGAGCATCGCAGCGAAGGTGCTCAAGATGGCCGACTCGCAGGACGTGAGCTTCGGCGCGCTCGAGGAAATCATCATGGCCGACCCGGGCCTGACCGCGCGGATCCTGCGCATCGCCAACTCGGCGCTCTATGCCCGGCAGACCAAGGTGACACGGCTGCAGACGGCGTTCACCCTGCTCGGCACCAAGACGATACGGAACCTCGTCATCCTGGCCACGGGCTCGAGCCTGTTCCGCCGAGACCTCTCGTCGTCGTTCTACGCCTATTTCTGGACACACTCGCTGGCCACGGCCTTCCTGGCGCGCGACCTGGCGGCGCGCTGCGGCTTTCCCCAACATGCCGAGGAGTGCTTTGTGGCCGGGCTCCTGCACGACGTGGGACAGGTGGCCTTCCTGCTGGCGAATCCGGAGGAATACGACGCGCTGGTCCTGAAGGCGCGTCTCGAGGGAACTTGCATCTCCGACCTGGAAGCGCGAACCTACGGGACCGACCACAAGAAGGTCGGCGCGGAGGTGCTCGCCTCATGGTCCTTCCCGGCGGTGTACGTCGACGCGGCGCTCGAGCACGGCTCGCCCAACGTAGCGTCCGCCTCGAAACAGGTCGTGGCCTCGGTGACCGCGGCCGACCTGGTCGCCGCCAATTGGGCGCGCGAACCCGACCCTCCGCGGCAGCTCTCGGGCCTTGACCACTTCCTCGCGTACCTCAGGCTCGGCGCCGACGAGCTGGACGCCTGGCAGGCTGAAACCCGGATCCGGCTCGAGAAGGACCCCTTCTACCTCGGCTGCCGCGAACTCCTCACGGAAGGATGAAGTCCGGCAACGACACCGCCGTGCCTATCCTCGCGGTGAGGGACCAGTAGGCCACGCCCGCCGCGTCGCCCGTCCAGGACCCCGCGGCCTCGCCGTACACCGCGTGGCCGCCCTTCGAAAGCTCGGCGCGCAAGGTGGCGTCGAAGCTCGGCAGGATCGAGCTTGCGTCCATGCGGGCGCCGGCCCAGAGGCGGGCCGAGAGTCCGAGGACACGGTTCGATCCGACGCCGATCCAGGACGAGAGCTGCGGACCGGCCCGCGCCACGAGCGCCCTGTCAGGAGCGTAATAGTCGGTGGCCGCGGGATCGGAGGAGTCCTCGTAGACCACGTGGCCGCCGAGGCTCGCGACGGTCCAGGGCGAACGGAGGAGCCGGAAGGTCGCGGAGCCTTCGCCGAGGGCCGTGACAAGCAGGTTGGCGCCGCCTGCGACGGGCGCGAAGAGCTTCGCGAGCTTGCCGTAGCCCCGGAATCCGGCGGCGACGAACGGCCCTGCCCCGGTGAATTCCTTGTAAGCGGACAGGGTCAGCTCGAAGGCGTGCTCGTACCAGGCATCCCGGCCGGGCAGGAAGGTCTCGGGCAGCTGGTCGAACGCGTAGCCGGCGTTTACCGAGAACGGTCCCCCGGTCCAGGCGAGCCCCGCGCTGGCTTTCGGTGCCACCAGATGGGCGAGCAGGAGGTCCTCGGGCTCGAAGGCCCGGAACAGGAAGGACTCCTCGCCCCAGAGGCGGTTGTCGAGGGTGCCGCCGGCGGCGAGGTCGAGGCGGAGGCCGAGCCGCTCGAGCGAGAAGCGCAGCCCCGCCTCGATGCTTTGGAGCCCGGCTACCGCGGGGTCCGATCCACCGAAGGCGCTGTGGACCCGGAGCGCGTCGATGGAGTACGAGCCGACGAAGGCGAGCATACCTTCCAGATTGGCGACGTAGTCGATGCGCGCGCGCGCCGTAGTCCTGGTGGAGTCGATGTCGGTTCCCGCTCGGAACTCGATACGGTCGGCGTGGGCGCCCGCGAGTCGGTTGTAGGATACGGCCGCGCTCGACAGGGCGGGATCGATTTCGTCGACGCGGCGATAGAGCTCCATCGCCTTCGACCAGTCGCCGGAAAGCTCGTGCGCGCGCGCCAGGGCGAAGGTGGCGCCCGAGTCCCAGGGCGCCACGGCGAGGGCGCGGGACAGCTGGACGACCGCATCGCGGGGGCGGTCGAGCGCGAGATAGACATCGGCGAGCTCGCGGCGGTCGGCCACCGTCTCGGAGTCGAAACGGTACATGTAGACGAGGAAGCGCGCGAGGGCGCGGCGATGCAGGGCCTCGACCGCTCGGGTCGCCCGGGCCCCGAGCGCAGTCGCGCCGCGCGCCGCCTCACGCAGGGCGACGAGCGCCGCGCGAGCCTCGTCAGGAGTCGAGCCGGGCATGAAGAACGCGCCTGAGGCAGGACTGGCTTCGGCGCCGTACTCGAAGGCGAGGCCCGCGAGGGCCGTGGCGTAAGCGAAATAGGTCTCCGCATCGGCCCCGCCCGTTTCCGACCCATAGGCACCTTCGAGCCAGATCCGCGCCTGGGTCCGGGCGCGCGCGCCGAGAGGCAGGACCGCGGCCGGTTCCGCGGAGCGGGTCGCCCGCTCCGCGCGGGCCACTACTTCGGCGGGCTTCCGCTCCACCAGCGAGATGCGGTCGAGCAGGGCGAAGGCGAGGCTTTCGCCCGCGGCGGCGCGGGAAGCGAGCTCGGCCAGGTCGGCCTCGCGCCGCCAGGCCCAGGTGCCGAAGCCTCCGAGCAAATCCGCGTCCGCGGCCGCGCGGGCGGCTTCGGTGTCCGCCGCGTCGAGGGCGCGGACATACCGGGCGGAAAGGTCGGCGAGGCGATCGCGGGCGTAGGAAGCCTCGAGCAGGGCATGCGCGAGGTCTGTCCCCGCCTTCGCAAGGTATTCCGCAGCGGCGGCCGCCTTCGCGGCATCCTTGCCGGCTTCGAGCCTGGCGGCCTCGGCTTCGGCCTTTTCCCACGCGGCGAGCGCGGCGGCAAGGCGATCCGCGCCCGAGTCCGCACCGGCGGCGGCGCGCGGGTAGCCGGAGCGGTGGACTGCGAGCTCGTCAAGCAGGCGCCAGGTCTCCATCAGTTCGCGTTCGAATTCTCCGA
>JAKLEE010000500.1 GCA_022703215.1 Spirochaetota bacterium
CTGGGGCCGTGGCTGGGCGGGCGCGCCGGGCGCTGGCGGGCAGCGGCCGGCCTGTTCATCCCGACGCTCAGCGCACAGGCCACCGCGCTCCCGCTCCTGCTCGCGTACGAGGGGCTGGCCTTCCTCCTCTCCGGCGACGCCATCAGCGGTGTCCGGAACGGTGCCGACGTCCTGCTCAAGAGCGCCTTCCTCTGGCTCGGCGGCCGGGACGGGCTCCTCGTGTTCGGGCTGGCGCTGGTAGGGGTGTCGGCGGTGCTGGTGTGGCGGGACTTGCGGCGAGGCGGCACCGTCACGCCCCGCTATTTCGTGGGAATGATGGTCGAGTCGGTGGTCTACGCGCTGGCGTTCGGGCTGGTGGCGGGCACCCTGACCGGACTCATCCTCCGCGCGGCGACGCCGCTCAGCGCGGGGCCGATGGCGGCGCTCGACCTGCCGACGCAGATGATGATCTCGCTGGGGGCGGGGCTCTATGAGGAACTGCTCTTCCGGGTGCTGCTCGTGTCGCTGCTGGCCCGGCTGGCGCGGGTC
>JAKLEE010000501.1 GCA_022703215.1 Spirochaetota bacterium
GGATTTATCCCAATTCCAGGCTCTGTCGATGGCAGAGGCCTTGGTGATCGGCTTGCTCAATCAGGGGGTGAGAAAATTCCTGGGCGTGTTCGGCCACGGCAGCACGGCCTTGGGCGAAGTGCTTTCAGTCTACGAGGCGGCGGGACTGCTGCGGATGTGGAACCTCCGCAACGAGACCGAGGCGGCCCACTGCGCCACCATGCTCAAGTGGCACTACGGGGAAACCGCGGCAGTGGTCACATCGATCGGCCCGGGCGCCCTCCACGCCTTCGCGGGCTCCCTGGCCTCGGCCTCCAACGGCATAGGCGTCTACCATATATATGGGGATCAGACCACCCATGACGAAGGCCCGAATATGCAGCAGATCCCCATCGGGGACCAGGGCGGATTCCTCGCGCTCGCCAACACCATGGGCTCGGGCTACCAGCTCCACACCCCCGAATCCATATTCACCGCCCTCAGGCGCGGAGCCGCCGCCGTGTTCGATCCCGAGTTTCCCCGGCCTTACTTCTTCCTGATGCCCATGA
>JAKLEE010000502.1 GCA_022703215.1 Spirochaetota bacterium
GGGCTCCTCGGCGCCCGACAGCTTGCGCACCGGCAGGTCGCCGTGCAGGGCATGCACCGCGTCCTGGAACAGCAGCACGTGATCGACATACCGGCGCGCGGGCTGGCCGCCGCGGGCGGGCACGCAGATTTCGGCGCTGAGGGCCGTCGCGCCAAAGCGGTTGCCGGCGCAAACGTCCGAGCCCTGCGGCCCAATCACCACGGCGCCGATCAGGCCATGCATGGGGTGCTTGACGGCATCGCCAAAGCTGCGCACCGGCAGCGCACCGAACTCGATCGGCTGGCGCTCGGGCCCCGGCTCCCGCGTGCTGAGCAGGAAGGAGCGCTGGCAGCGCAGCATGGCCGGCCCGCTGGCGCCGGGCAGGCACGGCGGGATCAGGCTGCCTTGCATGCCCGAGGTCGCTGCCTGACGTGCGCGCTCGCCCTCGCCGCGGTCGGCGGCGATCTGGCCCAGGTGAAGGCGGATGAGGTCGGGTTGCGGGTGCTCCGCGGCGAGCGCGCGTGCGAAGTGCAGCTCGGCCGCGGCGA
>JAKLEE010000503.1 GCA_022703215.1 Spirochaetota bacterium
GTTCCAGGCTTTCTACCACGTAGTCCTGCCTGCTGATGTCATTCGCCCAGAGGTAGTGCTCGGTCTCGGCCACCAGGTCCTTTGTCTCGAAGCCTTCGCAGGGGCAGTGCGCTGCCAGTTCCACTATGAGCTTTCCGGTGAAGTCCACCGAGGCTCCCTGCTCGATTGCTTTCAGTTGATCGGCGAGGAAGCTGTCCACGGTCCCGATACGGCCGCTGTCGCCGAGTCCCTGGCCATGCATGAGACCGGAGAGGAACTTGTCGTACTTGACCAGGGTGTTCGTGTAGGTCAGCAGGGCGACGCTTCCCTTGATCTCGTCCATGCCCAATTCCGATTGCATGCCGTTGCCCCTGGCTTTTTCTATCGCCTTGAGGAGCACAAGGGTCTTGCCCGTGTCAGCGGCCCCTTTCACCAGGAAGTCCTTGTCCAGGTTGATCTGCTCGAGCACCTTTTTCTGTTCGTCGCTCAGCCTGATGATCGTCCTTTCATAATCGGCCCGGGTGCGCGTCAGGACGGTGAGCCG
>JAKLEE010000504.1 GCA_022703215.1 Spirochaetota bacterium
CTTTGGCCAATCGGCCAGCGCCATGTCGAATGCGGCGCAGCGCATGTCCCAGGCGCTGGGCGGGGCGCAGGCCGCTGCCGAGAGCGGCGTCAATGCGCTGGCCGACCTGAACGCCAAAGCCGGGACCATCCACCAGTTGACCGGCCGCATCGACGACGTGGCCAAGCAAACCAATCTGCTGGCGCTCAACGCCGCCATCGAGGCAGCCCGGGCCGGTGAAGCCGGCCGGGGCTTTGCCGTGGTGGCCGACGAAGTGCGCAAGCTGGCCGATCAGGCCCAGCGCTCGGCCGAGGAAATTGCCGCGGCCATTTCGGCGATCAGCGCTTCGATGGCTTCAGCGACTGTCGAAATCGGCGACCTGCAACAGGCTGTTTCGGAGGCTCGGGTGACGGCCGGGGAGTTCAGTAGCGAGCTGGCCAATTCAGCGACGTCGGCACTGCATGTGCACGATCTGTCGACGGCCATCGGCGCCGGCGCGACCTCGATGGAATCGTCGATGCGCCTGGTGGCTACGGCTCAGCGG
>JAKLEE010000505.1 GCA_022703215.1 Spirochaetota bacterium
ACCACCGGCTCTACACCTATGCCGAGGAGGCCCTCTGGGACCGGCTCCTCGCCGTGGGCATCGAGGTCCACCGCTACCTGCCCAGCTACCTGCACGCCAAGGCGGCGGTGGTGGACGGCGCCTGGGCCACGGTGGGCTCGAGCAACATCGACCCGTACAGCCTGTGGCTGGCACTCGAGGCCAACGTGGCGGTGCAGGACCAGGGCTTCGCGCAAGCGCTGGCGCAGGTCGCAGCCGACCACCCCGATGCCGAGCGGATCGAAGTCTGGTTCCAGGACGAGGCCCGCGTAGGCCAGAAGGGCCGCTTGGTCCGCCGCTGGTTCCAGCGCGGGATGCGGCCGCGGATGGTGAAAGACCAGCGCTACCGCTCGGCCTACGTCTTCGGCGCCGTCTGCCCCGCACGCGACACTGGCGCCGCGCTCGTGCTGACCCACGTCTCGGTCGTGGCCATGAACCTCCTGCTCGCCGAGGTCGCCTCGCAGCTGCCGGCCGGGACGCACGCTGCGATGCTGATCGACAATGC
>JAKLEE010000506.1 GCA_022703215.1 Spirochaetota bacterium
TACGAGGCCAACATCAAGAACATCACCGCCGGCGACGAGCGGACCAAGAGCCTGCTCCAGGTCGCCATGTCGTGAGCAGCCCGTGGATCGGTGGACTGGTGAATCGGCGGATTGGTTGTCCCGCCCCGATGCACGAGCGAACCGGCCCGTGGACGAACCCGTCAACCAGTCAACCAAGCCGACAACGACCCGGACACCGGCTCGGGTCTGAGATGAGGAGAGCGAAGAATGCTGCGAGCGTTTTCCACCGCCGCGACGGGCATGACGGCCCAGCAGATGGTCGTGGACACGATCTCCAACAACCTGGCCAACATGAACACGGTCGGGTACAAGAAGAGCCAGGTCGACTTCCAGGACCTGATGTACGTCCGGATGCAGGAGCCCAGCGCCACGGTGCCGACCGGCTTCGAGGTGGGCAGCGGCGTGCGCCCCGCCTCGACGCTGAAGGTCTACACGCAGGGCGAGATGGAGAACACGGGCCGGTCGCTCGACGTGGCGATCCAGGGCGACGGCTTCTTCCAG
>JAKLEE010000507.1 GCA_022703215.1 Spirochaetota bacterium
GAGCGGCTCCAGGCATAGAGGAGGATGCCGAAGGCGACGCCCGCGTTGAGGGAGCCCTTCGCGCCGACCATCGGGATGGAGACGCGGCCGGCGCCGCAGCGCTCCAGGGCGGCCGGCGAGACGCCGAGCTCCTCAGAGCCCACGACGACGATGCCCCGCTCGGGGAAATCGAACTCGTCCAGGGGGACGCCCCCGAGCTCGAGGGCGAAGACGCCGGCGGCGGAGCCCGCCGCGGCGGAGCCCGCCGAGGTGCCGCCCAGGGCCTCGAGGCCGGCGCGGCGCCAGGGCACGAGGGCCGTCGCCCCCATCGAGCTTCGGGCCGAGCGGGGATGGGCCGGGTCGGCCGTGTCGGGCGAGAGGAGTAGCTCCTCGAGGCCGAAGGCGTCCGCCGTGCGGAATATGGAGCCTACGTTGAAGGGCGAGCGCAGGTCCTCGAGATAGGCGCGCATCCCGGGGCGCACGCGGCGGGCGGCGGCGTCCGGCCGCCCGGTCGCGGGGTCAAGGAGGTCCCAGTCGGCCGGC
>JAKLEE010000508.1 GCA_022703215.1 Spirochaetota bacterium
GACGGCTTGCGCCAGCGGACGATAGCTCTTGCCATAATCGAACCACGGCAGGATCAATGTGGTCGCCAGCAGCCACAGCGTGGTGAAGCCCAGTGTCCAGTGCGTCAGGCTGCGGTAGGGCGAGCGGGGCGCGGTGGCGATCAGCCAGATCCACCAGACGGTGACCAGCAAGCCGACGAGCATGGCCAGCAGATCGAATTGGCCGACGAAGCCGGGGCGCAGCACCACGGCGCGGTTCGCCAGGCGCTCGGGCCAGCCCAGCGCCATGGCCGACCAGGCGACCCAGGTGACGATCAGGAAGACGCTGAAGGTCATCATCGCGAACCAGTCGAAAGCGCTGGCCGCCCCGCGGCGCAGACTAAGCGCGCCGGGCGTGGCGAGCAGGGCCAGCGGCGGCAGCATCAACAGCGCCGGAATTTCGCGCGGACGGAAGGCAAGCGCCAGCATCAGGAAAGTGAGTATCAGGAAAGCCAGCGGCAAGAGTTGCGGCATCTCCTGCAGCGCCCGGCGTCGCGTCCACA
>JAKLEE010000509.1 GCA_022703215.1 Spirochaetota bacterium
ATTTCGGCCACCGTCACCCGCAGATCTCGGCTGCCCCCCTTGCGGAAAACCGTGATGGGCACCGTCGCGCCCGGCTTGGTGCCCGCCACCGTACGCGGCAGGTCCGAGACGCGTTCGATCGGCTTGCCGTCGAAGCGCAGGATGATGTCGCCCGCCTCCACCCGGTCGCCCGTCACGACGACGGGCCTCTGGTTGAAGCAGGTGTCCTGGTTGGTTCGCTGGTACTTGGTCAGGTTGTAAATGTCCACGCCCGTGTCGAAGCTGCCCCGCTCGGCCTCGTCGCACTTGATGACGATCCGGGCGGCGTCGACGCCCTCCACCACGCCGGCGCGCCTGGCGCAGCCGCTCGAGGACGCGCTGCCCTCGACCTCGGTCATCACCCGCGCCGAGATCGAGCGCACCCAGGCGCAGGAACTGGTGCAACTGCTCAGCCGCCAGGCCGGCATCGAGTTTGCCCAGGCCGGCGGTCCCGGCGCCCAGGCCGCGATCTTCGTGCGCGGTGCCAACTCGAGCCAGGTGC
>JAKLEE010000051.1 GCA_022703215.1 Spirochaetota bacterium
AAGAGCTTCTGGGGCTATGGGCGGAGCAGAATGAAGGGGCCAAGTTCTGGCTCGGAGTCCTCACCGAGCTCAAGAACCGCGGCGTACAGGACGTCCTTATTGCCGCCGTTGACGGCCTCACGGGCTTCCCCGACGCTATCAACGCCGTATTCCCGAAGGCGGAAGTCCAGCTCTGCATCGTGCACATGGTCCGCAACTCGCTCAAGTTCGTGCCGTACAAGGACCGCAAGGCGGTCGCTGCCGATCTCAAGCGAATTTACCTTTCCTCCTCCGAGGATGCGGCCAGCGCGGCGCTCGCGACGTTCTCGGAAAAGTGGGATCCGAAGTATCCCTTGATCTCGCGTTCCTGGCGAACCAAGTGGCCGGAGATCATCCCTTTTCTGAAGTTCCCTGAGGCCATTCGCAAGGTGGTCTACACGACGAACGCGATCGAGTCCTTGAACTACTCGATCAGGAAGGTCACGCGGAACCGCCAGTCGTTCCCGTCGACCGAGTCGGCCATGAAGCTGGTCTTCATGGCCTTGCAGAACATCTCGAAAAAGTGGACCATGCCGTTGCGCGACTGGAGCGCCGCGGTAAACCAGTTCGCGATCATCTACGGCGATCGGGTGCCGTTATGAGATTCGCCGTTTACACAAAAAATGTTACAGGCTCATCGGTGGCCGACAGCCGCAAATCGGGCAGAGAGGATTTGGTCTCCGATCGGCGACTTCGTGTCGCCGATCTCCGACCCGCCTCCGCGCCTCGACGCGCCTTCCTGGCGCGTCGGCCACTTCGCGCGCTTTCGCGCGCTCCGTGACGGCGCTGCGGTTCAAATCCTCTCTGCCCGTTCAAAGAAAAAACCCGTTCGGCGGAGCCGAACGGGTTTCTTTGATAGTCGGGCAGAGAGGATTTGAACCTCCGACATCTTGGTCCCGAACCAAGCGCGCTAGCCTCTGCGCTACTGCCCGGAAAAAAAGCCGCCGACCGTCTCTCGGTCGGCGGCGATCGGGAGCGACGGGGATTGAACCCGCGATCTCCGGCTTGACAGGCCGGCGCGATAACCAGCTTCGCTACGCCCCCGTGTCATCGCTGACAGGACGGCACTATATCGACCGACCTCCGGAGTGTCAAGTGGGGGCGATAACCGCGCCGGACTTGTCGTCACGCTCCTTTTTCTGCGGGCGCGTCGTCTCCAGGAGCGTGCCGGCGGGAAGGTCCGAGGCGGCGCCGAGGGCGAGCGTGTAGCCCTGGTCGGAGCAGGCGTAGCGACCGGAACGGCCGGCGGGAAGCCGGATGAGGTCGGAAACGAGTCGAACGCGGAGGGGGCCGCCGGCCTTGCCCTTCCCCTGGGTCCGATGCTCGGCGTCGCCCGGCTCGGGAAGCTTCAGGGCGAGCCACGAGACCGTGAGGCGCTCCTTGGGGAGGCCGACCTCCTCGGAGAAGCGCGAGAGGCGGGCTGGGGCGTGCTCGAGGGGGACGGGAACGTGGCACCAGGGCATCTTGGCGCGGCGGCGCGGGTGGACCACGAACGGCAGGGCCGAGCGGGCGCGGGTGAAGCGGGCCTCGTCGTCGTCGCGCTCGCCGAGGCCGCCGAAGGCACCCGGCATGGGGCAGGCGCGGTCGTGGGGGCAGGGCGATTCGGGGCTCGCGCCGCCGAGTATGGCCACCTCGCGGAGGGCCGCGAGCATGGCGCCCGAGCGCGGCTCGCCGGGCTCGACTACGAGGACGCGCCCGCCCGGGGTCGCGAGTGAGGAGAGGCGGCGCATGAGCTCGACCGCGCGCACGCCGATCGGACGGCGGTCGGACCAGAAGAACTCGGTGAAGACGTTGGCCGCCGTCACGAGGTCCGCCTTTACCGGTTCGCCGATGTCCGGGAAGACGGCCTTGCGACGTTCGACGGTCCAGGTGTCCTCGGGGCCCTCGGTGAGCTCGCGGAGGATGGAGAGGATGGCGTGTCCCGCGTCGAGGGCGCGTCGGGCGCGGTCGACGCAGACGATGCGGAGTCGCTTCGAGCGGAGCTCGGGGCGGGCTATCCAGAGCGCGATCGGCAGGGCCAGCGGTCCCGAGCCGACGTCGAGGATGACCGAGTCGTCGCCGAGCTCGAGCGGCAGCGAGGCGAGCACCGGGATGAGGCGCACGACGTTCCAGGCCATGAAGTAGCGGGCGTAGGCCGAAAGGACTGCGGCGTCGCCCATGTAGTCGAGGTGGCGCTCGGCGCGGTCGGCGGTCAGGTCGCGCCACAGGTCGAGCACGGCGCCCTTGAGCATGCGGCGGCGCGCGGGATCGAGGGGCAGGGCCTCCTCGACGGCCTCGAGGAAGCGCTCGAGGTCCTCGCCCGCGTTCGGCGGGGCCGCGAAGGGGGCGACGACGCGGGTCGCGGGTTTCGGCGCCTCGCCCCGGGGCGTGGCGGCGGACCGGGCTTCGCGCGTTCCGCCCGTCGCGCGGTCGTCACGGGGGCGGAGCTCGCGCGCAGGGGCTGCTGCCGCCTCGCGCCTGGCGATGAAATCCTCGACCGGGTCGCGGGGCCTCGCGTCTCGACGAGGCTTGTCGCGTTCGCCTCGGGGCGTGTCGCCATCGCGACGGGGCGTGTCGCGTTCGCCGCGGGGCTTGTCTCCGTCGCGACTGGACTTGTCGCTACCGCGACTGGACTTGTCGCTACCGCGACTGGACTTGTCGCTACCGCGACTGGATTTGTCGCTAACGCGACTGGGGGCCTTGCGCGAGCGTGCGGGCAGCCGGGTGCGCGGATCGACCGAGGGACGCTCGGGGCGAGCCTCCGGCGCGCCGCCCCGGGCTTCTGCCTCGCGCGGGGTGCCTGCGAGGAAGCCGTCGAGCCTGGCGGAGAGGGGGCCGTCGTCGGACGGACGCGGCGTCTTGGCGGAAGCGGGGCGGCTTGAGCCGCGGGGGGGGCGGGGGTCTTTCACCTGCCCATTATGGACTTAAAACGGGGGATGGGCAAGCCGCGCTCCTGAGCGGCGGGCGTGCGGAGCGAGCTTGCGGGTGCCGACGGAAAAGGCCGCCGCTTTCCGCGACGGCCCCCTCCGCGAAGGGGAAGTCGACCGAGTTGCCCTTCCCCCCCAAATTCCTTTTTCCTCTTTACCTGTTCCCTTGGTGCCTTCGTGCCTTTGCGTGAATTCCCATCAGAACGACAGCACCACTTTTCCGGACTGCCCGGAGAGCATGGCGGCGAAGCCTTTCTCGAAGTCGTCGAAGGCGAAGCGGTGGGTGATGACGGGGCTGATGTCGAGGCCGGAGAGGAACATGGTCTGCATCTTGTACCAGGTCTCGAAGATCTCGCGGCCGTAGATGCCCTTGATGAGGAGGCCCTTGAAGATGACCTTGTCCCAGTCGATGCCGGCGCCGTTCGGCATGATGCCGAGCATGGCGACGCGGCCGCCGTTGTACATGGCGTCGAGCATCTGCGCGAAGGCCTGGGGCGAGCCGGACATCTCGAGGCCGACGTCGAAGCCGCCGACCATCTCGAGCTCCTTCTCGACGTCCTTGAGGTTCTCCTTGGTGACGTTGACGGTGCGCGTGGCGCCGAGCTTTTTCGCGAGGTCGAGGCGGTAGTCGTTGACGTCGGTGACGACGACGCTCCGCGCGCCGACGTGGCGGGCGATGGCCGCGGCCATGCAGCCGATGGGGCCGGCGCCGGTGATGAGGACGTCCTCGCCGACCATGTCGAAGCTCAAGGCCGTGTGCGTGGCGTTGCCGTAGGGGTCGAAGATGGCGGCGACCTCGTCGGGGACCTTCGGATGCACGTGCCAGGCGTTGGACGCGGGGACGGAGACGTACTCGGCGAAGCAGCCGTCGCGGTTGACGCCGACGCCGCGGGTGTTCGGGCAGAGGTGGCGCTTGCCGGCGCGGCAGGCGCGGCAGACGCCGCAGACGATGTGGCCTTCCGCGGAGACGCGCTCGCCCACCTTGTAGCCCTGCACGGCGCGGCCCAGCTCGACGATCTCGCCTACGAACTCGTGGCCTATGGTCTGGCCGACCTTGATGGTGCGCTGCGACCAGGCGTCCCAGTTCCAGATGTGCACGTCGGTGCCGCAGATGGCGGTCTTCTTTACCTTTATGAGCAGATCGTTGTCCCCGACGGCGGGCATCGGGACCTCTTCCATCCAGAGTCCCGGCTCGGCGCGGGACTTGACGAGGGCTTTCATGGGGTGCTCCTTGGTGAAGGCAAGTATAGGGCCGTTTTCCGAAAAAATGAACCACGGAGACACGGAGGAAGGGAGAGGGGAAGGAGCAAGATATAGAGTAGAAGGAGGAATTCCTTCACTTCCTCCTCATTCCCTCCCTCTTTCCTCCTCCTCTCCGTGCCTCCGTGGTCTTCTTCTGTTTGGGGGTGGATTTGTTGCGTGGTTTGGAACCGGCGTGGGACGCGGGGTGCCGGGTTCTGGTGCTGGGGTCCTTCCCCTCGGCGGCTTCGCTGGCGGCGGGCGCGTACTACGGCAACGCGCGCAACCATTTCTGGCCGCTCATGGCGCGCTCGCTCGGAGCGCCGGAGCTGGTGGAGGCGACGCTCGGGGAACGGGCCGGACTGCTTCGCGGACGGGGCGTCGCGCTGTGGGATGTATGGCTCGCGTGCGAGCGGGAAGGCTCGCTCGACTCCGCCATCCGGGACGGGGTGCCGAACGACGTGTCTGGCCTCGTGGCGCGCATGCCCGCGCTGCGGGCGATCCTGCTGAACGGCGGCGGGGCTGCCGAGGCATTTGCGTCGCGGGTAGTGCCGGAGCTGCTCGGGCGGAAACCGCGGCCAGAGGAAGCCCCGCGGCATATCGGCGCGCCGGTCCGCCTCTCGCTCGCGGACGGGCGCGTCGTAGCCGCCATCCGCATGCCCTCGACGAGCCCGGTTCCGAGCGCGCGTTTCCGTACCCTCGAGGACCGGCACGCGGTGTGGGCTCCGGCGCTGCGGGGTGCGCTCGGCTTCCGCTGAGGGCACGTAGCTTTCGGGCGAGGATGCGGGTGGGGAAGGGAAGGCGCCGGCGCTTGTTGCCGGAAGCCGCGCGTCCGCGCTACCATGGCGCCCGACGGAGGCGCGATGGCGGCGGGCGGAACGGTGGCTGACTCAGGCGACGGCTTCGAGCTCCGCGTCGAGCGGATCGTCGCGGGCGGCGGGGGCCTCGGCTTCCATGAGGGCCGGGCGGTCTTCGTTCCCTTGAGCGCGCCCGGCGACCTCGCACGGGTGCGCCCGGCCGTCGGCGCGAAACGCGGCGCCTCCTTCCTCAAGGCGGAGCTCGTCGAAATTCTCGAGCCGGGGCCGGGCCGGGCGTCACCCGCCTGTCCGCTCTTCGGGACCTGCGGCGGCTGCGACCTCATGCACCTTTCCCGCGAGGCCGAGCTCGAGGCCAAGCGCGGCATCCTCGCCGAAAGCTTCGCGCGGATAGGCAAGCTCGAGGCTCCCGCCATCGAAACCCACTCAGGCGCCGCGCTCGGCTACCGGAACCGCATGCGGCTCCGCCGCTCAACCGACGGCCGCGCGGCCCTGACCCGGCGCCGCGGGAACGACGCGGTGCCGCTCGATACCTGTCCGGTCGCGTCGTCGGAACTGCGCGCCTGGATCGAGGAGCGCGCGCGGCTCCGGGACATGCGCGCCGATGGCGAATTCGGCGCCGATGACTCAGGCGGCGCCCCCGAAACCGTTCCCGGCGCCGCCCGGGGAATGGACCGCGGGCGCGGCCTTACTGGCGCCGCCGCGGGCGCCGCTTCCATGGGGACCACGGTGTTCGGAGCGGATGGCCGCACCTGGGTCGGCGGCGTCGACCCCGTCGCCGAGGCCGCAGTCGCCGGCAAGTCCTTCCGCTTCGACCCCGCGGGCTTCTTCCAGTCCAACCTCGAGCTCTTCTCGCGCCTCGCGCCCCTCGCGACGCTCGCCCTCGCCGACGCCGCGCCCGCGCGCGGCCGCGCCGTCGAGCTCTACGGCGGCGTCGGCGTCCTCGGCGCCTTCCTCGCGGACTCCTTCGATTCCGTCGTCTCGGTGGAGGGCGACCCGCGCGCCGCGCCCTTCGCCGCCGCGAACCTCGGCTCCCGCGGCGCGTCCCGCCGTGCCTCCGCCGAAGACTGGATCCGCTCGGCGGAAGCCCGCGGCCCCTTCGACGCGGTCCTGGTCGACCCGCCGCGCGCGGGCCTTTCCCCGGCCGTCCGCGCCTGGCTCGCGGCCTCCGGCGCGCGCGCCCTCTCCTACGTCTCGTGCGACCCCGCCACCCTGGCTCGCGACTCGGGCGAGCTTGCGCGCGCGGGGTGGCACCTCGGGCGCCTCGCGCTCTTCGACTTCTATCCGGGCACGCGCCACCTCGAATCGTGGGCGCTGCTCATGAAGGATTGAAGGCCGTGCGCGCGACGGCGGGGATGGAAACGAAGGCCGGCGCGGCGCCGCCATTCCGGGCATGGTCGGCCGTCCGTTCCGCGCGCCTCGTCCTCGCCGCGCTCCTGCTGGCGCTCCCGAGGTCCCCGGCGCCGCTCACCGCCCAGTCCGCCGCCGCGGCTCCCGCCGACGCACCCCTCGCGTTCCGCTTCGCCCTGCGCGGCCGCCCCGTCGCGGGCCCCGTCGTCGCGCGGGGACAGGTCTGGGTGGTATCCGAGAGCCGCGAGCTCTTCGTGCTGGACGAAAGCGGCCGGGCCCTCGCGCGCCGCGCCTGGGACTCCGGCGCTCCGCGCTTCATCGCGCCGGATCCCTTCGGCCGCGCCCTCGTCGGCCTCTCCGACGGCCGGCTCCTCCTCCTCAACCGCGCGGGCGGCGAGGTCTGGACCGCCAAGGCGGGGGGCCTCATTTCCGCGCCGCCCGCCTTCGGCTCCGACGGCCGCTCCTTCCTGGTCGCGGGCGGCCGCCTCGAATGCCGCGCCGCGTCAGGCGCCCCGCTCTGGCGCGCCGAGCTCCCCGGCGCGGCCCTCCTCGCGCCCGCCGCCCTGGCATCAGGCGGCGCCCGCTCGCGCGAGGGTGTCGCCCTCGCCGTCGCAGGCGGGCGCATCGCGGCCTTCGACGAGGACGGCGAGCCGCGCTGGCTCGTCGAGACCGGCGCCCAGGTGGCGGCCCTCGCCGCCGCGCCGCCGGCCTTCACCCCCGCGACCCCGGATTCCGCCCCCACGGGAACGGACGCCGCGAACCCGGCCGCCCTGCTCGCCACGCTCGGCGACGGGAGCGTCCTCCTCGTCCGCGCAGACGGCGCCGCGGAGAAAGGCGCGCGCCTCCCCTTCGTCCCGGTCCTGCTCGAAGGCGACGCCGAGGGTTGGGTCGCGGCGGGGCCTTCTGGCGAGCTCGCCCGGCTCGACGCCACCGGAGCCCTCGTATGGAGCGCGCGGACCGAAACCGGCGCCCCCCACTCGGCCGGCCGCTTCGGCTCGGGCGCCGAGGGGCGTGTCGTGGTCTCCGGCAGCCGCGGCGCCGCCAGCTTCGACCCCGCGGGCGTCCCCATGCGCGCCCTCGCGGTGCGCGGCGCGGTCGGCCCCGTCGTCGCGAGCCCGGCCGGACGCGTCTACGCGGGCGCGACCGACTGGATACTCTACGCCTTCGATTTCGAGCTGTCCTTCCCGGCCCCCCGATCGGACGCGCCGGGGGAAGCGTCGGGCTACGCGGCGAGCGCCCGCGTTCTCGCCTCGGGCGATCCCCTCTGGGCCTGGGACTTCCAAGACTCCGACGCCCTCCGCGCCGGCCTGGCCGAACTTGCAAAAACGCTCCGTTCGGGTACTATTGGTACGGAAGAAAGATACGCGGGGGCATGGGCCGCGGCCGTGGGCCTCGGACTCGGACCGGCGCCCGCATCGCCCTTTGGCGGGCCCGCCCCGTACGGGCCGCAGCCCATCGATCCGCTGGCGCGCGCGCGGGCCTGCGAACTGCTCGGGGCCCTCGGTTCCCCGCGCGCGGCCTCCGCGCTCGCGGAGATCTGGTCGGCCGATCCGGATCAGGCGGTGCGCGCGGCGGCCGCGCGGGCCATCGGCGCCATCGGGCTCGACCCGGACGGCGCCTTCCTTTCCGCCTTCGCCGGCGCGCTCGACCGGAGCGTCCTCGACGAGGGCCTGGCCCTGGCCTCGATCGACGCGGTCGAGGCCCTCTACCGGGCGAACGGTTCCCTCGGGGACGCGTCCGCCGCCCTGGCCCTGGTCAGGCTCGCCGCCAAGCCCTACGGCTCGGCGGTGCGCTCCCGGGCGGCCAAGGTTCTGTCGCTGCTCGCGCGGGGGCCATGAGGGCGCCCGCTTCCGATACGCAAGGAGGCATGATGAAATCGTTCCGCCCGTCCGTCGCGTTCCTCGCCGCCCTCGTCGCGACGGCCCTCGCGCTTCCCCTCGGGGGACAGACCCTCGACCGCCCCGAGGTCGAGTCCGTCCGCGACCGCCGCATCGAGTTCGTCAACTACCTCGGGCCGCACGAGACCGTCGACACCCTCGACGAGATCCGCGCCATCGGCACGGAGCTCGGCCGCGCCGTGAAGGGCGGAGCCGCCCGCGCGGGCTACCTGCCGCGCTACGCCATCCTCCACCTGGTCGACCCCGCCACGCCGACCGGCTTCGACGCCGACATCCTCGTCCTGGGCGAGGGCGCCCGCGTCGACCACGTGCGGAACCTGCGCCACATCATCGGCGCCTACCTCGAGGCGGCCTACGGCTACTCGCGCGACGACGCCTACCTGCTCGCCACCTTCGTCACCGTCTACAACGCCGTCTACCGCGGCGACCTGGCCACCTTCACCGCCCGCTACAAGCCGATCGTGGTGAAGGAGCTGACGGCCGCCAACGCCGGCCTCTCCATCCGCTGGGACGAGTGGGCGGGCCGCTCGCGCGTCGTCATTCCCCTCTCGAAGGCCCTGGCCGCGGGCCGCGCCGGTCCCGACGGGCTCGGCGCCGTCGACTCCTCGGCCGTCTCCGACGACGCCGTCGTGGAGTCCCTCCGCGAGGAGCCCGGCCGCGCCGTCGAGGAGCGCCGCGACCTGGTGGACCTTAAAGAGCGCGAGATCGAGGCGGAGAAGAAGGACCTCGAGGCGGAGAAGGCCGCCATCGCCGAAGAGGAAAAGGCCATCGCCGAGGCGGAAAAGGCGCTCGCGGAGGAGCGGGCCGCCGCCGGCGACGACGCCGAGGCCTCGCTGACCCGCACCGAGGCCGACAAGGCCGCCGAGGCCGCCGCCGAAGCCGCCATCGAGGAGCGCAAGGAGGCCGTCGAGGAGGCCAAGGCCGAAGTGGCCGAGCGCGAGGCGGATGTCGCGGCCAAGGAAGCCGACGTGGCCAGCGACCGCGAGGCCGTCGCGACCGACCAGAAGGAAGCCATCGCCGCCGAGGTCGCCGCCGCCTCCAAGCCCGCGCCCGCCACCATCGACGCCTGGCGCCTCGTCTCGCCGCTCGGGCCGCTTTCCGAGCTCGTCCGCATCGACCCCGCCACCGGCCAGGTCGTCGACCGCTCGGGCACCAACGCCATCAACGCGCGCTCCGCCGTCGAGGCCGGGGGCGGCATCGTGGCCGTCGCGGGCACCACCGCCGGCACGGGCGCCGTGCGCCTCGTCCTCATCGACCCGGAGACCCTCGAGGTCGCCAAGGAAGGCTCCTTCCCGGTCCACCCGGACAGCCTCGTGTGGAACCTCGCCGGCGCTAACTATGTGGTCGCGGGCACCCTCGGCGACTGGCGCCTTGTGCGCTTCGACCCGGCCACGCTCGAGGAGCAGGCCCGCTCCGCCGAGCAGGTCGCGCCGTACACCCACCTCGAGGAAGCGCAGGGCGGCCTCCTCGCGCAGGCCGCCACCGGCGCCCTCGTCGTCCTCGACCCGAAAGCCCTGGCCGTCACCAAGGAACTGCTAAAATAGGGCAAGAGAACGGTACAAGAAAGAGAACCGCCGAGACGCAGAGACGCAGAGACGGGAAAGGAGAACGTGAAAGGAATGACAGAAGCATGAGCTTCGGATCTCCTTTTCCCTTCTTCCTATTTCTTCCTCCGCGTTCTCCGCGCCTCCGCGGTTCTATTTGTATGGAGGGCCGATGACTGGGCGGAACGGGCCATGGCGGGGCAAGACGATACAGGTGGTCGGCGACCTTTCGCTCGACGAGCAGCGCTGGCTCTACCGGAAGACGCGCGAACTGAAAGAGGCTATCCGCGACGGCTGCGACCTTTCGCGCTACCGCATCGACGACGGCGACTACGCGGTCCACCTCGTGTTCCTCGAGAACTCGACGCGCACCCGCGAATCCTTCCTCAACGCCGCCCGCTTCCACCGCGTCCGCGTCAACCGCTTCGACGTCGGCACCTCGAGCTTCCAGAAGAACGAGTCGATTTCCGACACGGCCAAGATGCTCGTCGGCTACGCGCCCGAGTCCTGCTTCGTCGTGCGCTCGAAGCTCGAAGGCACCTGCCGCGCCCTCGAGGACTCGATCGGCGACTACTGCGGGCGGGCCGGCTTTCCGCGCGCCGCCTTCATCAACGCGGGCGACGGCCGACACGAGCATCCCACCCAGGAATTCCTCGACGAGCTCAGCTTCCTCGAGCAGCTCGGCTGGAACGAGGACCACATCCACCTGGCCCTGGTCGGCGACCTCTGGCACGGGCGTACGGTGCATTCCAAGGCCGACGGGCTCAAGGTCTTCCGGAACGTCGAGGTGGATCTCGTGGCGCCCGAGCTGCTCCGCATGCCGGAGCGCTACGTCGAGCGCATGGAGGCCAACGGTTTTTCCGTCCGCGTCTTCGAGAACCTCGACGAGTACCTGGCTCAGGGCCGCGTCGCGCCGGCCTGGTACTTCACGCGGCTCCAGCTCGAGCGCATGGGCGACACGGTGCTCGAGCAGGCGCCGCGCCTCCGTCGCGCCGTCACCTTCCGCCAGGACCTGCTCGGCCGCCTGCCGGAGGGGACGCGCTTCTACCACCCCCTGCCGCGCGACCGCCTCGCGCCGACCATCCCCACCTTCCTCGACACCCTGCCGCTCAACGGCTGGGACCTGCAGTCGGCCAACGGCTATTACACGCGCATCATCGAGCTCGGCATGGTGTCGGGCCTGCTCGGCGAGGACTTCGAGGGCGAACGCGCGCTTCCCGCCGCGGAGAGCGAGGACTTCGTGCGCGAGGCGCCCATAGTCCGCCGCGAGAAGCCCGAGCACAAGGTGGGCATCAAGCCCGTCGCCAACGGCATCGTCATCGACCACATCGCCTCGGGACGCCCCGTCGACGAGATCTGGAACCGCGTCGACGCCATCCGCCGCATCCTCGCGCTCAACGTGCGCAGCTCGCACGGGGTCTACCACTCGAACGCGGGCCCCGAGCTCTTCAAGGGCATCGTCAGCCTGCCGGACATCCTTGCCTTCGACCGCAAGGATTTGAAGAAGCTCGCTGCCATCAGCCCCGGCTGCACCCTCAACATGGTCAAGGACGGCGAGGTGGTGCGGAAATACCGCCTGGCCATGCCGCCGCGCATCTACAACTTCGACGAGATCTCCTGCCGCAACCCGAACTGCGTGTCTCACCCCGGGCACAAGGAGGGCGTGCCGCCCGAGTTCCGCCGCGTCGCGGGCGAGCGCTTCGCCTGCCGCTGGTGCGAGGCCGAGCACGCCTTCTCGGAGATATGGAACCTGGGGAACTGAGGGATTTGAACCGCAGCGGCGCAGTGGCGCAGTAACGCAGTAACGCAGAGGAATGGGGGCGCGCGTCGATTTGGAACGATGGCGAAGAAGAGCCGCCGTGAGAGGGCTAGTTCCCGGCCCGCCTTCGGCGCGCGACCTCGTACAAGAAGATGCCGGCCGCGACGCCGACGTTGAGGCTGTCGACATGGGCGCTCGCGGGCATGGGTATGCGCAGCGCCGCGTCGCAGGTGCCCCTCACGAGGCGCGAGACGCCCGAGCCCTCCGCGCCCATGACGATCGCCAGCTTGGCGGGCAGCTCCGCCGACCACAGCTCCTCGCCGTCCATGTCCGCGGCGTAGGCCCAGAAGCCCGCGTCCTTGAGAGTGCCGATGGCGCGCGCCAGGTTGGTCACGACGGCGACGGGTACCCAGGCCAGGGCTCCCGAGGAAACGCGGGCCACCGCGTCGGTCTCCTTGGCCGCCCTCCTCGATGGCACCACCACGAGGTCGATGCCGAGGGCGTCAGCCGAGCGGAGTATCGAGCCGAAATTGTGCGGATCCGAAAGGTGGTCGAGCACCAGCACCGTGCCGGAATCCTTGTCGAAGTCCGCCAGAAAGTCGTCGAGGTCGAGGGAAGGGGGCTCGACGCCGCCTCCGGCGCTCTCGTAGGCGACGCCGCGCGCGTCGGGGGCCAGCGCGGCGAGCTTCGCGGCCTCGACGCGCTCGACGCGCACGCCGCTCCGCTTCGCCGCTTCCTCGAGGATGCGCTTGATCCGCGGACCCGAGCCAGCGACCAGGACAACGCCCTTCGCGTCGGGGCGCTTGAGCGCTTCCTCGATCGCGTGGAAACCCGTCAGGTAGGCCATGGCTCGAGCCTAGCCCGAAGCGAGCCAGGCCCGCAAGCGCCGGATCCCGTCGCCGGCGCGCCGAATTTCATGGAAAGCCCTGGCGCGATGGGCGAAGCTTTCCTCATGCGGGATTTCCTGTTCTCCATCCGCCCCGAGCCGGAAGAGTCCCCTGTCCAGCAGCGCGTCAGCCTGATCGCGCTCTACGCCATCGCGCTCGCGTCGCTGCTCGCGGTGCCCTACAACCTCGTCATCGACTACCGCCGCGACGACATCTCGTCGGTCTTCGTCCTCGGCGCCTACGGCGGCTTCATCATTTCGGGTCTGGCGGTGTTCTTTTCGACGCGTTCGGTGCGCAAGGCGCGGCTCCTCTTCGCCATCGGGGTCTGCGTGCTCGCAGTCCGCCTCCTCTGGGAGGGCGGCGGCGAGCGGGGCTTCGGGCTCCTGTACTTCATCCCCGCCTTCCCCATCTTCTACTTCGTGCTCGGACGCAGGGGCGGTCTGGCGTTTTCCGCGCTCTTCCTGGCCGGTGTCGGCGCCCGCTTCGCCTTCGGTACCTTCCCTCCCGAGTCCATCCTGGTCGAATCCGAGAACCGAATGCGGGTTTTCATGATCTTCGCGGTGGCGACGGGGCTGGGAGCCGCCGGCATCCACTACCAGCATGTGCTCGTCGCGCACCTGAGCAGGCTGGCCTACGTCGATCCGCTCACCTCGCTCGCGAACCGCCCGCGCACCGCCGAATACCTGGAACAGGCGACCCGCGCCGAGAGGCCCCTCTTCCTGGTCGCGCTGAAGATCCACCGCTTCGCCCAGGTCGCCGGATTCCGCGGCGCCAAGGCGGCCGACGCGCTCATCGCGGCCGTGGGTTCGCGCACACGCGAAGCGCTGCAGCCTGGGGACTTCGCGGGACGTTGGACCGGCACGGTGTTCCTGATCAGCCGCGAAGGAAGCGACGCCGCCCAGCTCCGCGATTGGGCAAGCGCCCTGCTGCGCTCCGTCACGAGCCCCATCAGTGTCGAGGGGCGTGAAACCTCGCTCCGCGCCGGCATCGCGGTCACGCGCTTTCCCGAGGACGGGCTGACCCTGGACCGGCTCTCGGCCAACCTCATGTCCACCCTCGACACGAGCGACGTGCAGCACGGCAAGGTGCGCTTCTACAACGAGGCTTCCTGGTCCGCGGAGCAGCGGCGTTTCCGCCTGGCAAGCGCCTTGAAGGGCGCGGTCGGCCGCGGCGAGCTCAACCTGGTGTACCATCCGAAGATCAGGCTCTCGGACGGCGCCTGCCTCGGAGCCGAGGTGCTTTCCCGCTGGCGCCACCCCGAGCTCGGCGTCGTGTCGCCCACCGAGTTCATACCCGTGGCGGAATCGATCGGCTGCATCGGCGAGATCACCGCCTTCGTGGTCGAAGGCTTCCTGGCCGACTGGCCGGCCATCGCCCGGGCGCGCGGTCCCGCCTGCGACGACTGCCGCCACGCCTTGAACCTTTCGCCCCTCGACCTCGC
>JAKLEE010000510.1 GCA_022703215.1 Spirochaetota bacterium
GGTGGCATCACGGCCGACCAGGTCGACCACATCGCGGGCGAGGCGGTCGACTGCCTCGCCGAGTACTACGCAGCGCGCAACGGCCGCCTCACCCCAACCCGACGCGCCTACATCGGCACCAACCTTGCTCGCTTCGACCCGCAGACCGGGCTCGTCGCCATGGAGATCTTCGCCGACACCGCCGCCGGCAAGGACGAACGCTACCTCGTCGGCATTGCCCGCCGGCTACACCGACTCAGCGACGACGAGTTCGCCGCCGAGCTCAAGCGACACCGCGAGCGCTTCAACGGCCGCGGCGTCTGGTCCGGGAGGCCGCAACGATGAGAACCACCGGCGAGAGCACGCGAGCCACACGCGAGGACCGCGAGCGCGAGCTCGAGGCACTGTGGCAACCGATCGAGCAGGCGCTCAACCGGCGCGACCCGATGGCCGCCCTCGAGGAGATCGGTCGCGTCAAGCAGTCGATGCGCCACGCCATGAGCTGCCGCGTCGAGGACTGGCTCACGATGCGCACCGC
>JAKLEE010000511.1 GCA_022703215.1 Spirochaetota bacterium
ATGAGGGAAAGCGGCGGGCCGCGCCTTGCGCGCCACGCGGGACGAGAGGGGCTCGGCACGGCCGCTAGCCCTCCCTCGAGCCGAAGAGGGCGGTGCCGACGCGCACGAGGGTGGAGCCCTCCTCTATCGCTGCCTCGAAATCGTTGGTCATGCCCATGGACAGGACGTCGAAGCCCGGAAGGGAAAAGCGCGCGAGGGCGGCCTCCCTCGCATCGCGGAGAGCCCTGAAGGAGGCGCGGATCGGCGCCTCGTCCTTCGTGTAGGGCGCCATCGTCATGAGGCCCCGGAGGACGAGGCCGGCGGGCGCCGCGTCGCCAGCCGCGTCGCCAGCCGCGTCGCCCGCCGCGTCGCCAGCTACCCCGGAGCCGCCCTGGAGCGCCTCGTGGAGCTCGAGGGCGCGGAAGAGGGACTCGAGGTCGGGAAAGCCGGCCTTCGACTCCTCGCCCGTGTGGAGCTCGAGGAGGATCTCGAGCCGGCGGCCCAGGGCCCTGGCCCGCTTGTCGAGCTCCTTGAGGA
>JAKLEE010000512.1 GCA_022703215.1 Spirochaetota bacterium
GTCCACGTAGCACGGGCCGATGCCGCGACGCGTGGTGCCGATCTGGAACCTGCCTAGCTGCTTCTCCCAGGCGCCGTCGAGCAGCAGGTGCCAAGGCATGATCAGGTGGGCGTTGCCGGAGAGGCGCAGGTTCTCCACGTGGAAGCCGCGCTGGCGCAGCGCGTCGATCTCGCCGATCGCGGTCAGGCGGATCCCGTTGTCGAGGATGGTGCGGCGTTCGGAGCGGACGTACTCGGCGAGCAGCGCCATCAACGCCTGCACCTCGAGGGTCGGCCGCACCCAGTTCTGGGAAGAGAAGGCGAAGAGGGTCAGGGTCCCGATGCCGCGCCGGCGGCAGGCGGTGACGACGCGATCGACCGCCTTGGCGCCCTCGCGGTGCCCGGCGACGCGGGGCAGGCCGCGCGACCGCGCCCAGCGGCCGTTGCCGTCCATGATGATGCCGACGTGGCGCGGGAGGTTGGCGTCGACCATGGGGGAATTGTCTACCACACGGACGACGCGCTGGAAAGGACCGA
>JAKLEE010000513.1 GCA_022703215.1 Spirochaetota bacterium
CCGCGAGATTCGCGCTGTCTTCCAGTCCCAGCTCGGCGAGCTCGGCCTTGAGGCGCTTGAGCTCGGCCTTGAGGCGCTTGAGCTCGGCCCGCGCGGCCGCGCCTTCGATCGGGTTGGCATCGCCTGTGAGGCCCGCCTCCAGCGCCGAGTCGAAGAGCGCGGCGGCCCGCGGGTCGAGCGCGCTCCGGTAGCGGACCAGCTCGAGTTCATGCGCGCCGAGGAAGGAGCGTATCGAGCCGAGGGCCGAGAGGATGGCGCCGAGCGGGGTGTTGAGCTCGTGCGCCACGCCGGCGGACAGGTGAATGCCGAAGAACTGCCACCACTGCGCGGACACATTGCGCGCGGCGATGATGCGGTAGCCCATGACCCGCGGGAACCCGCCATACCAGAGCTGGTTGGGCGGCAGGTACCCGTCCGGAGTGGGGCCCACGGGCCGGCTGTCAGGGCAGAGCAGGAGCTGCGGCGTGTTGCCGTATAGTGGCAGGGGGTCAGCCTGGGTGTCCAGCCCCAGGATC
>JAKLEE010000514.1 GCA_022703215.1 Spirochaetota bacterium
CGGCGCTCGTCGACGCCGATGGGCCCGAGGCCGCAGGGCCGGTCGCCCATGAGTCCGCGCCAGTAGACGCCGGGGCCGAGGACGGGGCTCGACCCGTCGTAGACCCGCGAGAAGCCGACTACCTCGCCCGACGCGGCCTCCTCGAGGAGGAGGAGGTCGCGGCCCGCCATGCCGGCCTCGATGGCCTCGCTCGTCGAATACAGCGTCCGCACCCGGCCGGCGAAGCGGTTGTCGAGCCAGCGCAGGCGTTCCAGCGAGCGGTTGATGACCGTCACCTGCGCCCCGATGCCGACCGCCGTCAGCGCCGCGTTGTAGCCGACCACGCCGCCGCCGAGCGCGACCACCGCGTCACCACGGCCCAGCCCGCGCTCGTACAGCAGGCCGTACAGTTCCTGCGCCCGCTCCAGGCTCTTCTCCTGCTCGCCGGGCGGCAGGACCGCAGCTCTCACCTCGAGACCCGCACCCCGCAGCGATGCCTCGAGCCGCTCAAGGTAGAGGGACGCGACGGTGGCGTC
>JAKLEE010000515.1 GCA_022703215.1 Spirochaetota bacterium
CGAGCTCAAATACGGCACGATTCCAGAACTGGAGAAACGCCTCAAAGCCGCCCAAGACAAGCTGCAGTCCAAAGACGGCACCGTCATGCTGCGCGAGGAGGTCACCGCCGAGGAGATCGCCGAAGCGGTCTCGCGCTGGGCCGGTATCCCCGTCACGAAGCTGCTGGAGGGCGAACGGGAGAAGCTCCTGCACCTCCCGGACGTGCTGCACCGCCGCGTGGTCGGGCAGGAGCAGGCCCTGAGCATCGAGGAACCCGTCCGCGGCGAGGACGTGAAGCTCACCATCGACGCGGACCTCCAGCTGATCGCCGAGCAGGAGCTCGCCGCGGCCATCGACACCTGTCACGCCGCGGGGGGGGCCGTGCTGATCGTCGACCCCCGCCCCGGCGACATCCTCGCCGCCGCCGACTCCCCGGTCCTGGTCCAGCGCTCCGACGCGAAGGGGCCCGAGGCCTGGGACAACTTCGTCTTCACGGGGGCCTACGAGCCGGGATCGGTCTTCAAGATCTTCACCG
>JAKLEE010000516.1 GCA_022703215.1 Spirochaetota bacterium
GTTCGGTTGCCGAGGCGCATGAAGTTGCCGCGTTGATGACACGCAACGATCACCCGACCGGCACCGACCGTCTGGCGGAAGTCGTCGAGCTACGTGGCTGGAGCAGTGACACGATCATCGTCAATGTGCAGGGGGACGAGCCGCTGATCGAACCGGAGGTCATCGTGCAGACTGCCCGCCAACTGGCGGCGAGCGGCGCCGACATCGCGACGGTTGCGCACCCGATTCTCGATGCGGCCGATTTTTTCAATCCAAACGTCGTCAAGGTCGTTTGTCGTGCGGATGGCGATGCCGCCTATTTCTCCCGCGCCCCGATTCCTTATGCGCGTGATCATTTCGCCAGGGAAAACGGTGGTGAAACATTGCCCGCCGGATTTCCCGCCTATCGTCATGTCGGCCTTTACGCCTATCGGGCCAGTTTCTTGAAGGCTTATGCCGGCTTGGCCGTGGCGCCAACCGAGCAATTCGAGTCTCTGGAGCAGTTGCGCGCCCTGTGGCATGGTTATCGGATCAG
>JAKLEE010000517.1 GCA_022703215.1 Spirochaetota bacterium
AGAGGTGGATGGAGGCGCCGGAGACGGCGTCGGAGGTGGTGGCCGTCGAGGGCCGCTACGGCATGGCCAAGGCCGCCAAGAAGGGCGAGTGGAACGTCCAGGCCGCCGCGGTCCAGGACGCCATCGTCAAGGCCGGCGACCCCGCCAAGATCGCCCTCAAGCCCGACACCACCTCCGACGCCGTCTCCGGCGCCTCCATCCACCTCTCCGGCGTCGTGCTCGCCGTCGAGGCCCTCAAGGCCGCCCGCTAGGGCGAGCGCGCTAGGGCGAGCCCGCTAGGCGAAAGCCCAGAGGCGATTCGAGGCTTGCCCGGCCTGGCCGGGGGAGCCGGGCGGCCCGCTCTCAGCCGGGCCGCCTTTGTTTTTTCCGCGCGAAAGAAGGAGGAGACCATGATCCACGGATTCGAGGGCAAGCGCCCCCGCCTGCACGAGAGCGCCTTCGTGGCCTGGAACGCCGAGGTGTCGGGCGACGCAGAGCTCGCCGAGGGCTCCTCCGTCTGGTATGGCGCCGTCA
>JAKLEE010000518.1 GCA_022703215.1 Spirochaetota bacterium
GCTAGAGGCAGCGCTGGAGCCGCGGCATGATGGAGGCGTTCCGGCAGCACCCGCGCATCCTGCTCACGCCGCGCATGTCCACGCTGTTCGTGTGGTGGAACGTGCTGTTCCCCTGGCTCGATCTAGCCTACACGCTGTTCTTCATCCCGGGCCTGGTGCTCGCGTGCTTCGGCATCTACTGGATCGCGGGACCGCTGACGCTGGTGCTGCTGCCGATGGCGCTGTTTGCCGCTTCCGGCGACACCGCCTGGGATCTGATCAAGGTGCCGGTAACCCAGTTATTGGGGCTGGTGCTGACGATGTTCGGCGTGCCGCTGATCATCCGCTGGGGCCGCAAACTGGGCGTGGACATCACGGAACAGGCGGCGACGGACGCGATCAACGCGCTGATCAACATCCTGGTCAACATTGACATCACGAACACAGAGATGAACGGCGAGCAGAAGAAGCAGCTGGCGACGCTGAAGGCCGAGCAGACGCTGAGCAACGCGCAAAAGGCGGTGCTGGAGCGT
>JAKLEE010000519.1 GCA_022703215.1 Spirochaetota bacterium
GACCCCCGCGGCCGGTCGAGGATACTATAGCGGGGTGAGTGAATTGCATGATACGGCCGCCCGTCCGGAACGGGCCTACCTCGTCGGCGTGCGCGACGGCGAGGTCCGCGTCACCCTGCTGGGCGACAGCGCGCGCATCGAGAAGTTCGCCGCCAGCGCCGGCAAGGGCCGGCTCACGCTGCGGGGCGACGCGAGCCTGGGCGCTGCACCGCATGCCGAGCTGGCGCTGAACCTCGACCAGTTCCAGCTGCTCGGCCGCGTCGACCGCCGCATCATCGCCAGCGGCGACGCCACCCTGAAGCTGGGCCGCGACACGCTGGCGCTGAACGGCGACTTCAAGGTCGACGAGGGGCTGATCGACTTCAGCCGCAGCGAAGCGCCCAGCCTGTCGGCCGACGTGACGGTCTACCGCGGCGAGTCCGGCGACTTCAGCTTCACCAACACCACCGCGGCCGAAGCCGAAGCCGCCAGCGCGCGCGCGCGGCGCGCCACGCTGGACCTGCGCGTGCAGC
>JAKLEE010000052.1 GCA_022703215.1 Spirochaetota bacterium
CTGCCGGCCTTCTTCGCGTCGTCGGTGCGCATGACAACGAGGGCTGCGGCGCCGTCGGTGACGAGCGAGCAGTCGTGGAGCCTGAGCGGCGCCGCGATCATGGGATTCTTCTCCTCGGGAAGGCCGAGGATGGCTTCCGCGGTGACGAGCTGGAGCTTGTCCGCGGGGCTGCCCTTGCCGAAGTGGGCCAGCGGATTGTCGAGGCCGTTCCGGTAGCAGAGCGCCGCCACGTGGGCCAGCTGGCGCGCGAGCTCGGCGTCGGAGAGCCCGTACTTGGCCTGGTAGCCCTTGGCGTATTCGGCGAACAGGGCGGGGAAGCTCATGCCCGTGCCGCCCTCCTCGGGCCAGTACGAGCAGGTGGCCAGCGCGTGGGTGACGCCCTTGGTGTTGAGCAGGTTCATCTTCTCGACGCCGAGCACCAGCGCGACCTTGGCGCGGCCGGACTCGACGGCGTAGACGGCGTTGTAGAGCGCGACGGAACCGGAGGCGCAGGCGGCCTCGAGGCGTGTCATCATCTTGAAGCGGAGACCTTCGGGATCGATCTCCGTGCCGATGGCGCCGAGGTGCTCCTGGTTGGCGAAGAGTCCGGGCGCGCAGGATCCGGTCCAGACGCCGTCCACGTCCTTCGCGGAGACGCCCGCGTCGGCCAGGGCGCCGCGGCCGGCTTCGATGAAGAGCTCGTAGATGCTCTTGAGGTCGGTGACCTCGCCGGTCTCCCTGTTCTTCTGGACGAAAGAGCCGAATTTGGTGTTGTAGGCTCCGACTATGCTGGTCATGCTCACGGGTAACCTCCTCGGGTCCGATCGTCATTCCATTAAACTACGGTCATTGACCGCGGTCAATGAAAATCGGCCGGTGGATCAGATGTAGCCGAGCGCGCGGGCCTTGGCCTTGAGCTCCTCGCGGAATTCGGGCGCGGCCACGGCTATCAGGGCCTGGGTCCGCTCCTTGACGGTGCGCCCGCGCAGCTTCGCGACGCCGTATTCGGTCACTACGTGGTCGACGAAGGAGCGGTGCAGGGTGACCGCGCTGCCTTCGGCGAGCGTCGGGACGATGGTGGAGACGGCTCCGCCCTTCGCGGTGGCGTAGCAGGCGATGATGGACTTGCCGAGCCCGTCGAAGCCGGACACCGCTCCCTGCGCCGTGTCCGACTGGCCGCCCGTGCCGGAGTACTGGTTCGTGCCGATGGACTCGCTGGCCACCTGGCCCGTGAAGTCCACCGAGAGGCAGGTGTTGATCGAGACCATCCTCGAGTTCTGCGCGACGACCGCGGGATTGTTGACCCAGGATCCGCGCTGGAATTCCACCGCCACGTTGTCGTCGAGCCAGTCGTAGAGCTTCCGGCTGCCGAAGGCGAATGTGGTGATGAACTTGTCCTTCTTGAGCGCCTTGCGTCGGTTGGTGATCACGCCGAGTTCGTAGAGCTCCATCATGGAGTCGACGAACATCTCGGTGTGGACGCCCAGGTCCTTCTTGCCCTTGAGCGCGAGCGCGGCCGCGTTGGGTATTCCGCCGATGCCGAGCTGGATGGTCGAGCCGTCCTCGATCAGGTCCGCGATGTACGAGCCGATGCGGAGGTCGATCTCCGAGGGTTCGGGCGAGGGAAGGGCGGGAACTTCCTGTTCGTGCTCCACGAAGTACGTCGCCTGCGAGACGTGGAGCTGCGTGTCGCCGAGGGTGCGCGGCAGCCGCGGGTTCACCTCGAGGATGACGAAGCGCGCCTTCTCGATGATGTCCTTCTCGTAGGTGATGCCGAGCGAGAGCGACACGAAGCCGTGCTTGTCCGGCGGCGTGCAGGTGCCGATGAACACCTCCGGCGGCCGCGCGTGGATGCGGTCGCTCGCGGCGCGGTGCAGCATGTTCGGAACGAAGGTGACCGTGCCCGTGCCGGCCTTGAGCGCGGCCCGCGAGCCGGGCGCGTGGAACCAGGACGCCAGCTCGAAATGCCCCTTCATTTCCGGCTTCATGTAGAAGTCGTAGGGTTTCAGGGTCAGCACCGAGAACACCCGGACGTCGCGCACGGCCGGCGCCAGCGTGTGCAGCCTCGCCATGGTGCCTTGGGGCTCGCTCGCGCACTGCCCGACCACCACGTCGAACCCCGACTCGATGCACCTGATCGCCTCGTCGATCGACCTCAAGCGCGACTTGTACTCGTCATCCCACCTCGACATATCCTTCCTCCCGCCTTTGATTTCTATTGCCTCGCCTGAACCCGCTTCACATCGCATGTTATCGCCGTTCCGTATCTTCTATATTGTTCCTTCCCTTATTCTCCCTCTTGTCTCCGAGCCTCCGTGCCTCTGTGGTTTCTTCGGATATTCAGTAAACAAGCAGGTTCGCCGCCACCGCGAGGCCCGCGCCCGACGCGCAGAACACCACCGCGTCGCCGCGCTTGATCCGACCGTCCTTGACCGCGTGGTGGAAGGCCATGGGCACGCAACCCGAGCCCGTGTATCCGTACCGGTCCATCACCATGGGCGCGAGCGCGCGGGGGCGGCCGAGCTCGTCCATCACCTGCTCGATGACCGACCGGTTGATCTGGGTGAAGACGAAGGCGCCGACCTTTTCGAGCGGCATGCCGCCCTTTTCGCAGAGCGCGCGCACGATGGGCGGCCAGAGCTTGACGTTGCGGTCGCCGGGCAGGCGTTGCAGCAGCTCGAGGCCATACTGCCCGGATTCGAGCAGCTCCTTCGTGACGGGCTTCCGCGTGCCGCCCGCGTAGACGCCGACGTAGTTCCACTGCGTGCCGTCGGCCACCATGTGGCCCGTCACGTAACCCGACGCTGAAGCGTCGTCGACGCGCTCGAGCACGACGGCGCCGGCGCCGTCCGCGAAGATGGACCAGCCGAAAGCGTCGCCGGGCCGGACGTGGGCGGGCATGTCGTAGACGCCGACCACCACCGCGTAGCGGAGGCTCGCGTCGCCCGCGACCATGCGGGCGGCAGCGTCGAGCGCGGTCGCGAAGCTCGCGCACGAGGCCGCCACGTCGAACGCGGCCGCATCGCGCTGGCCGCCCTGGATGCGTCCCTGCACGATGATGGCCGTCGCCGGCGAGACGTATTCGGGCGTGTCGGTTCCGACGACGAACAGGCCCACGTCCAGGGCGTCCACTCCCGCGTCCGAGAGGGCCGCGCGCGCGGCCTTCTCGGCGAAGTCGGCGGTGCTTTCGTCGATGCCTCGGAGCCGGGCCGCGTGCCGTGTCTTGATGCCCACCTTTTCCTCGAGGCGCAATGCGTCGAATTCGACGCCCGCGAGGGTCTTGAGCTCCTCGTTGCTGATTGGCTCTCCCGGGACGTAGATCCCGGTGCCAGCTATGCGCGCCTTCGCCATGACGTTCTCCTTTCGAACGGTCCCGGGATCCTTGGACGCCGGACCGGTTGTGGACATTCGCGAACCCGGCCCGAAGGCCGCATTCCGATCAGGCTGCGCCGGAGCCGCCGGCGCCGAAGCCGCCCGCCAATCTGGCGCCTATCTCTTCGATGATCGCCCGGGCGTTGCCCGGCGAATGATCGAATACGATCTCGAGGCCGAAGTAGTGGGAGATGCCGAGCAGGAAGTTGACTCGGGCGGCCGATACGGGGTCGCGCGCGACGGGCGTCCCGGATTCGGGGTGTCGCCGGTAGCCGGCTTCGAAGGCGTCGTAATAGGCCTTGACCTCGGACGGAAGCACGAATTCCGCCTCGCGGACCACGTTGTAGCACCAGCGGTCGATCGACAGGAACATGGAGAAGAGCCAGATGCCCTGGAGCTCGCGCTCGAGCTCGTTCAGTCCCTGCGTGAGGTTGCCGGATATGAAGCGCCGGACCTCGCGGCCCACCAGCCGGATCAGCTCGGCGTAGAAGGACTCCTTCGAGGGAAAGTGCAGGTAGAAGGAGCCGACCGCCAGGTTCGCGGCGTCCGTGATCTCGTGGATGGCAGTCTCATGGTAGCCCTTCTCGCCGAACAGCCGTTTTCCCGCCTGCAGAAGGCGCTCGCGGGTGGCGGGGGCGGCCACGATCGAAGGCGGCCTCACCTCGATTTCGAAGACTTTGGCGGCGTCGAAGCGCATGCCGGGAAAGGCGCCCTGCTCGAGGATGCGGACGAGCTCTTCCGTAGCGAGCTCGACGTCCTGCAGGGCGCGGCGGATGCTCGCGAAGCGCACGCCGCCGAGCGCGAACAGGTAGTCCGCCATGCCGCAGCGGCGGCCGAGCGCGGTGGCGAGCGCGGTGCGGTAGATGTCGATCAGCGAGCGCTCGTAGTCGAAGAATCGGTATTGGCCTTCGCGGAAGATGGCGATCAGGTCGGGATTGGCCCGCGTGTACCCGGTGAGCCTGGCGACGAAATCGACGAGCCGCTCGTGGAGGCCGGTGCCGTATACTCCGTGCAGCGCGTCCTCGATCGACAAGAGGATGCGACCGAGCAGCTTGCGGAACAGCTCTTCCTTGTTGCGGAAGTATCTATAGAAGATTCCGTTCGAGACACCGGCCTCGCGGCAGATCTCGGCTACGGAGACGGTCGCGTACCAGCGTGTGGCGAACAGCTTCTGCGCCGCGCGCTCCAGGCGCTCGCCGGTCGATTGTGCGGCCCGGGTTGAGCTGTCCAGAATTCCGCTGTCCGCCATGCGTGCCCCTTGCATCGGTATGCGGTGGATGACATGAGAGACGATTCACCGTTCACCCAGTATCGCACCGGATTCCCGATCGCGCAATGGAGAACTGTACCGACAAGATGGAACCACGGAGACACGGAGGAGGGGAGGGAAGAAGGAAGAATGGAAAGCAAAGACCGATGCGAAGGATCATCGTTGCTAGTGCCCGATTCCTCTCCATTCCCCCTCCCTGTCTCCGTGCCTCCGTGGTGTCTATATGTTTTTCTGCTTGACGGATCAGGGAAAGCGGACAATGCTACCGTTGAGAGCTGATTCATTCCTTTGGAGCGCTTATGCACGTGGGAATCATCGGGCATGGCACCTGGATGCCGTCCACCTATCAGTACGCCGCCGACCTGGCCAAGGCCACGGGAGTGCCCGAGGACGTGGTCGCCCTCAAGTTCGGCGTCAAACGCAAGCCCGTCGCGGGTCCCGAGGACACCACGGCCGAAATGGGGCTCAAAGCCGCCCGCCTCGCGCTCGCCGACGCCGGGGTCGAAGGCAAGGACGTCGACCTGGTGATCTGGTGCGGCGCCCAGCACAAGGACTACGCCTGCTGGCTGGCCGGCCTCTACGTTTCCGAGAAGATCGGCGCCGCGAACGCCTGGAGCTTCGACATGGAAGCCATGTGCGGCTCCATGATGGCGGCCCTCGACGTCGCGAAGAGCCTCATGATCGCCCGCGACGACCTCGCCACCGTGCTGCTCGTCTCCGGCTATCGCAACAACGACCTGATCGACCTGGCCGAGCCTTCGACCCGCTTCATGATGGACATCGGCTCCGGCGGCTCGGCCCTGGTCCTGCGCAAGAACGCCGGCCGCAACGCCGTGCTCGCCAGCGCCTTCCGGGGCGACGGCTCCTTTTCCGAGCTCTGCGTGGTGCCGACCCTCGGCGCCAAGTCCTGGCCCCCGAAGCCCGGCGACGAGCTCAAGGCCCATTTCACGGTGCCGGACGAGCCGACCTTCAAGGCCCTGCTCGGCGAGAAGACCATGCCGAACTTCTACGCGGTCGTCCGCGAAGCGCTCCGACGCTCCGGAAAGCCCGAGAAGGGAGGCATCGACTACCTTGCCATCCTGCATTTCAAGAAGAGCGCCCACGACGCCGCCCTCGCGGAGCTCGGCGTCAGGCCGGAACAGAGCACCTACCTGGACGAGTACGGCCACATCGGCCAGAACGACCAGGTGCTCTCGCTGGAATTGGGCCTGAAGGACGGGAAAATCAAGGATGGGGACACGATAGTGTTCGTTGGGGCGGGGCTGGGTTTCGTCTGGGCTTCCACCGTCATCCAGTGGGGACCGTACCGGGAACCCTGACCAGACGGCGCCGGGATGCCGGCGCGAAACGCAAGGTCGAACCCGCCGCGCGGACGGCGGTCGAGATAGTGAATCGCGGGCGCGTACGCGCCCGGAGAGACCTGAGGAGGCATGCGATGAGGAAAGCGCTCGCTCTATTGGCGATCGCCTTGATCGCGATCCCGGCGTTCGCCCAGACCGGCGACACCATCAAGATCGGCGGGATCTGGACCCTTTCCGACATCACGGGCAAGCAGGGCAGCGCAGCCGCCCTGCTCGCGGTGGAGGAGATCAACAAGTCAGGCGGCGTCAACGGCAAGATGCTCGAGCTGATCATCGCCGACGACGAAGGCAAGGCCGACAAGGCCGCCGCCGCCGTCGAGAAGCTGGCCACGGTGGACAAGGTCGAGGCGTTCATCGGCGGCATGGCTTCCGGCGCCGAGGTCGGCAAGATCCCCGCCTACGCCAAGTACAACAAGGTCGTCGTCGCGACCGGCGCCGCTTCGAGCGCCATCGTCGAGAAGGCCCTCGGCCCGTCGCCGGGGTCCGACTACTACTTCCACCTGCATCCGTGGGACTACAACCAGGGCGCCTCCTACGCCGAGGGCTGGGACGCGATCCAGAAGAAGTTCCCGTCCATCAAGATCAAGAAGATCTTCCTCGCGTACGAGGAAGGCGCCTTCGGCAAGTCTTCGTGGGACGCCACCAAGCTCCTGTTCGGCGCCGACAAGCGCTACACCATCGACGGCGCGCCCTTCAAGAGCGCCCTGCTCGGCGGTGGCGACTACAGCGCCGTCCTCGAGGCCGCCAAGGATTTCAAGCCGGACCTCTTCCTCTGGGCCGGCTACGACGCCGACGCGCTTCCGCTGCTCGAGCAGTCCAAGGCGATCAAGTTCACGCCGAAGATCTACCTCGGGGCGCCCCCCGGATGGCCCATCGGCTTCGGTTCCTCGAAGCTCTCGAAGAACGTCATGCTCTACGGCATGTGGTCGCCGTCCATGAACGACACCAACCCGGCCAGCAAGAAGTTCTACGACGCCTACGTCAAGAAGTACCGCGAGGAGCCGGCCACCTACTTCGCCCTGCTCGCCTACGACGCGGTCAAGATCCTGGCCGACGGCATCAAGCTCGCCGGAACCACCGAGACCGCCGCCCTCGTGAAGGCGCTCGAGGCCACGAAGTACGCCTCGCCGCTCGGCGAGACCATCACCTTCAAGCCCTCGAACATCATCAAGCACCAGGGCATCACCCGCCAGAAGATCCTCCAGTGGCAGAACGGCTTCCAGGAAGTGCTCTGGCCCTTCGAGGCGGCTACCGCCGCCCCGGTCTTCCCCTTCCCGGCGTGGAAGTGACCGTTTTCCGGAAGGCTCGCTGACAGGGCCGACCGGAACGCGGGGAGGCGCGCCAGAACGGCGCGCCTCCCCGCACCCTTCCGGCGGCACAATCCCGACAAATAAGGCAGTCAAGATGGCATTGAAACGTCGCGCGACGATACTCGCGGCGCTGTCCGCCGCGGCCACGATCCTGATCCTCCTGTGGAAGCCGTCGGTCATCAACAACGGGCTCCAGCAGGCCGGCCTCTACGCGGCGATCGCGATCCCGATGGGACTCGTGCTCGGCATCGTCCACATCGTGAACCTCGCCCACGGCGAGTTCATGATGGTCGCGGCGTACGCCACCTACTTCGCGTGCCGGGCCACCGGCATGGATCCCCTGCTCGCCGTGCTTCCCGCCGCCGCGGTCACCGCCGCGTTCGGCTGGGTCGTCTTCCAGCTCACCATCAAGCGGGCCCTCAAGGCGCCCGAGCTCAACCAGCTCATCCTGACCTTCGGCATCGCCATCGCGCTCACGCAGGCGGTGAACATCCTGTTCACCTCGCAGACCTTCAAGTTGCAGCTGGACTACGTATCCGCGTCGATCGACATCGGCGAGGATACCTTCCCGGTCTGGTCCTACGTCTTCGTCGCCTTCGCGATCCTCTACGCGGTGGGGCTCAAGCTCTTCCTGACCCGCACCACGATCGGCAAGGCCGCGCTCGCCGTCGGACAGAACCCGAAGGGCGCGGCCATCGTCGGCATCGACGTGAACCGCGTCTACGGCCTCGTGTTCGCGCTCGCGCTGGCCTTGGTCGGCGCCATGGGCGCGCTCTTCCTGACCAAGCAGTCCATCTTCCCCTCGGTCGGCTCGCCGTACACGATGAAGAGCTTCTGCCTCGTCGCCGTGGCCGGCATCGGCAACATACCGGGCATCCTCGGGGCCAGCCTCCTGCTCGGCATCTCGGAGCAGGTGCTCCGCGGCTTCCGCGATACCCGCGCCTGGGCCGACATCGTCTTCTTCGTGCTGATCATCGCGGTGATCCTCGGACGTTCGATCAAGTGGAGGAAGTCGTGAACCGGAACCTGGCCCGCGTCGTCGCGACGCTCCTCGGCGCCCTCGCGGTCGCCCTCCCGGCCCTGGCCGGCGCGTATCCGCTCCAGGTCGCCCGCAACGTCATGCTTTACATGGCGCTCGCCATCACCTGGGACATGCTGCTGCGCTCGGGGCAGATCAGCTTCGGCATAGCCGGGCTCTTCGGTCTCGGCGCCTACGCCTCCATACTCGGCGTCATCCGGGCGGGCATGCCGGCCTGGGCGTCCATCCCCTTCGCGGCCGCCTTCTCGGCGCTGGCCGCGCTCCTGATCGGATACCTCATCCTCCGCCTGCGCGGCATGTACTTCTCCATAGTCACCCTCGCGCTCGCCGAGATCTTCCGCATCGTCATCCACAACCTGCACGATTTCACCGGCGGACCGGAAGGCATCGTCGCCCCCCAGGGCGTCATCTTCGGCGGCAGCGCCTCGGCCCTCTACTGGCTCGCGCTCGGCGGCCTCGCGGTCGCGCTCGGCGCCTCGATCTGGTTCGAGAGGTCGAAGTTCCACTTCGCGCTGACCGCCATCCGCGACAACGAGATCGCGGCCAGCACGAGCGGCGTGAACATCTTCAGCTGGCTGCTCGCGACCTTCGTCATCACCTCGGGCATCCAGGGCCTGCTCGGCGGCATCTTCGTGCAGTCCTACGGCTTCGCGACGCCCGACTCGGTATTCAGCGCCGACTTCACCCTGCTTCCCCTGGCCATGGCCCTGCTCGGCGGCATCCACGGTACGGTCGGCCCGATCATGGGCGCCGTCCTGCTCGGCGTCGCCTCGGAATGGCTCAAGCTCCAGATGCCCTACGGGCACCTGGTGGTCTACGGGATCATCATCATCATCGTGATCCTCTTCATGCCCCGCGGGCTTTACGGCCTCGCCCGCAAGATGGCGCGCCCCGCCGAAGGGAGGGCCGAATGACCAAGCTCAGGACCGAACACCTGACCCGCGCCTTCCTCGGGCTCGTAGCCGTCAACGACGTCTCGTTTTCCATGGAAGAAGGCGAGATCCTCGGGATCATCGGACCCAACGGCGCGGGCAAGACCACCTTCATCAACCTGGTGTCCGGCATCATCATGCCGAGCTCCGGCACGGTGGAGTACAAGGGGCGCGACATCACCTACCTGCCGGCCCACGATCGCGCCCGCCTGGGCATCGCGCGCACCTACCAGCTGATCCACCCGCTCGAGAACCTTTCGCTGATCCAGAATGTCATGGTCGGGTCGATCTTCGCGAAGGGGAACGGGCTCCGGGCCGCGCGCGCCAAGGCGGAGGAGGTCTGCGCCTCGCTCGGCCTCACCGGCCTCGACCGCGACACCTCGAAGCTGACCATCCTCGAGATCAAGAAGATGGAGATCGCCCGCGCGCTCGCGAACGAGCCCGAGGTGCTCTTCCTCGACGAGGTAATGGCCGGGCTCAACTCCGACGAGACGCGCGAGCTGATCGCGCAGGTGCAGACGATCGCGCGCGAACGGAAGCTCGCGGTCGGCGTCGTCGAGCACGTCATGGGCGTCATCAAGGAACTCACGCACCGGGTCATCGTCCTCGAGGCCGGCGAGCTGATCGCCGAGGGGCCCTACGAGGAAGTCTCGAAGAACCCGCGCGTCATCGAAGCGTACCTCGGAGGCGCCGCATGATACTCGACATCCAGAAGCTCGAGACCGGCTACGGCAAGCTCAAGGTGCTGCTCGGAGTCGACCTCCACGTCGGCAAGGAATCGGTCGGGCTCTTCGGCCCGAACGGCGCCGGAAAGACCACGCTCATCAACACGATTATGGGCATGCAACGGCCCTGGTCGGGCACCGTGAAATTCGATGGCCAGGACATCGGGGGAAAGTCCACGCACCTGGTGGCGCGTTCCGGAATAGCCCTCGTGCCGCAGGAGCGCGAGCTCTTCCCCGGCATGAGCGTCGCGGACAACCTCGAGCTCGGCGCGGCCTGGGTGCCGCGCGCCGCCGGCATCGAAAAGCGGCAACTCGACATGGTGGTGCAGCTCTTCCCCATCCTCAAGGAGAGGCTCAAGCAGTACGTCGGCACCATGTCCGGCGGCCAGCAGCGCATGGTCGCCATCGGCCGGGCGCTCATGGCCAACCCGCTGCTCCTCATCCTCGACGAACCTTCGCTGGGACTCCAGCCTTCGATCGTCGCCGAGGTGTTCGAGCGGCTCGCGCTGCTCAAGAAGGAAGTGGCCATCCTGGTGACCGAGCAGAACGTGCGCGAAAGCCTCAAGGCCATCGACCGCGGCTACGTGCTCGAAAACGGCGCGGTCGCCCTCGAGGATTCCGCGGCGGGACTCGCGAAGAACCCGCACGTCGTCTCGGCCTACCTGGGGATATAAATGGAACGGATCGACTCGGGCGGCGTCTCGTTCGCGTACGAGCTCTCGGACGCGGGCGGGAAGGGGACGGAACCGAAGGGGACCGTCGTCCTGCTCAACGGCGTCGCCATGTCGATCGCTCATTGGAAGCCCGTCGCCGCCGCCCTGACGGCGGCGGGCTTCCGCGTGCTTTGCCATGATTTCCGCGGCCAGCTGCTCTCGGACAAGCCGGCAGGGCCGTATTCGCTCGAACTCCATGCGCGCGACCTCGCGCTCCTCCTCGACGCGCTCGGCCTCGGGGGACGCGTCCACCTGGTCGGCACCTCGTACGGCGCCGAGGTGGCGCTCGCCTTCGCGCGCGATTTTCCGGAGCGAGCCGCAAGCCTCTGCATGGTCGATGGCGTCTGCGAGGCCGACGCGGTGCTCAAGGCCGCTGTCGATGCCTGGAAGCGTGCTGCCTCGGCGGGACCGTCCCTTTTCTACCGGACCATCCTGCCCTGGAACTATTCCTCCGCGTGGCTCGAAGCGAACGCGGCCGCGGTGGCCGCACGCGAGGGCGCCATGGCCTCGTTGCCGGTCTCCTGGTACGAATCCTTCGTCGAGCTCTGCGACGCCTTCCTCGCCATCGATCTCCGGAAGGATCTGGGACGGATTGCCTGCCCGACCCTGGTCGTGGCGGCGGAACTGGACATACTCAAAGGGCCGCGCTACGCGCGCGTCATGGTCGAGGGAATCAGCGGCGCGCGCTACGAGGAGATTTCCGGAGCGGGCCACGCGGCGGTCATAGAGAAACCCGAGGAAGTCGCGCGCCTCGCGCTCGATTTCCTGGCCGACATCGGATAAGAAAGGCAGACGGAGGCGACGTATGGACGGCAACACGATTCTGGTCTCAGGTCTCCCGATTTTCTATGTCGCGATGGGGGCGGGCGTGCCCGTCCTGTTCGTGCACGGCAACACCGGCTCGAGCCTCTGGTGGCGCGACTCCATGGACCTGCCGGGCTACAGGACCGTGGCGCTCGACCTGCCGAACTTCGGCCGCTCGGGGCCGGTGCCCGGCTATTCCGCGGAAAACGCGAGCCTGGAAACCTACGCCGATTACGTGGCAGCCTTCATCGAGGCCATGAAACTTGACCGGCCGGTGCTGGTCGGGCACTCGCTCGGCGGCGCGGTTGTGCAAGCCCTCGTGGCCAGGCGGCCAGAGCTGGCGCGCGCGCTCGTGCTTGTGGATTCGGCCGCGCCTTCCGGACTCGTGACGCCGGCTGAGCGCCACCCGGCCATCGAGATGATGCGCGCGAACCCCGCGGTGCTGGCCATGGCGCTCAAGGCCGTCGTACCCTCCATGACGGACGACGCCTGGTTCGCCGGCCTGGTGGAGGACGCCAAGCTCATGGCCGCGCCGGCGTGGATCGGCAACGCGGAAGCCCTCTCCCGCTTCGATCTCCGCGGCAAGCTCTCCGGTTTCAAGAAGCCTGTGCTGGTGGTCTGGGGACGCAAGGATGTCATCGTAACCGAGGCCATGGCGCGCGAGACGGTCGACGCCTTCCCGAAAGCCCGTCTCGTCGTGGTCGAGGAGTCGGGCCACTCGGTCATGGCCGAGCTGCCCGCGGCCTGGCGGAAGATGCTCGGCGATTTCCTTACGGGGCTCCCGGAGTAGGCGCGACCCGCTCCCGCGAGTTTTCCGTTGCGCCCGCGCGGAGGGCGTTTATACTTCCCCCATGGATTTGTCCCGCTTGAGGATCAGACGGGCCGCCGGCGGCATCGACGCCGACGCGAGCCTCATCAACCGCACGGCGCTCGGCTTCGCGCTGGCCTTGATCATCTTCGGTTTCTGGAAGGCCGGCTTCGACCCGATTGTCGTCCTCCGCGGTCTCGGCATCATCGTCGTCCAGCCGGACATCCTGATCAACGACTACGTCGCGCGCGCGGGGCTCGGCCCCGCCTTCATAAATTCCGGCCTGCTCGCGCTCTCCACCTGGGCGGTGCTGCGCCTGGCCGGCGTGCTGATCTCGGGACCGGCGCTCGCCGCCATCTTTACGGTCGCGGGCTTCGCGCTCTTCGGCAAGAGCCTCTTCAACGTCTGGCCGATCATGGCGGGCGTCATGCTGTTCACCAGGGCCGAGCGCCGCCCGGTCAAGGACAACATCATCGTGGCCCTCTTCGGCACGGCTCTGTCTCCGATCGTCTCGGAGGTTACCTTCGGCATAGGCATACCGGCGCCCTGGAACTTCGTCTCCGGCATCGCCTCGGGCTTGGCCGCCGGCTTCTTCCTGACTCCCGTCGCTCGGGGCGCCCTCGATTTTACGCGCGGCTACAACCTCTACAATGTCGGCTTCGCGAGCGGCTTCGTCGGTACCGTGACCATGTCCGTGCTTCGCGCCTTCGAGGTGCCGCTCTCGGGGGGCTTCGCCTGGGCCGAATCCGGACCCGACGAGATCTTGCCCTTCCTGGCCCTCTACTTCGCCTCGATGATCGTGCTCGGGCTCGTCGAGGACGAAGACGCGCTCGGCGGACTCCTCCGGATTTTCGGCACCACCGGCCGCCTCGTGGCGGACTACCCGCGCGCGTTCGGCATCGGCGCCACGCTGGTCAACATGGGGCTCATGGGCTTCGTCAGCTGCATGCTGGTGCTGGCCACGGGCGGCGACTGGAACGGGCCTGTGGTAGGCGGCATCTTCACCGTGGTCGGCTTCGCGGCGTTCGGCAAGCATCCCCTCAACGCCCTGCCGCCCATGCTCGGCGTGGCGCTCGCCTCGAGCATCACGCACTACGGCCTCGGCAGCCCGGGCAGCCAGCTCGCGCTGCTCTTCTCGGCCACGCTCGCCCCGATCTCCGGCGCCTATGGACCCGTCGCCGGCTTCGCCGCGGGCATCCTCCACCTGACCCTGGTGCACACGGTCGGACACCTCCACGGCGGTCTCGACCTCTACAACAACGGCTTTTCC
>JAKLEE010000520.1 GCA_022703215.1 Spirochaetota bacterium
GACCGGTCTGTCTGGACAGTAGCCCGCGGGGCGGGGAGGTGTCAAGCAGGATATGTTTTAGTGTGCTTTTTCTCGAGGGGTGTGAGTTCTTCGCATGAGGTCCCCATGCGGGGGGGGCGAGCTTATCCGCTCGTGGGGGCTCTGTCCTTTCTTTTCTTCGCGGAAAAGAAAGGACCAAAGAAAACGCGCTCTCAAGCGGTCGGCGAAAGACGCGACCTCCTGTCGCTTCGCCGACATTAGCACCTCCTGTGCGTCACCGGGGGGCTGCGCTCACACGCCGCGCGGCTTGGATTCCAGTTATATGAAATAAAGATGGTTCTGGATTGATAGTATAGATGGCGCTGTGTGTTTTACTGCAGGTTTTTCCGCGGTCTTACTCTTCGGCTGCGGGAGGTCCATCCATGGACTGTCCGACCGGCAGGAGGCCGGGAGTGTCGGCCGCGCCAGGACGCCACAGCGGCCGACCTCGCCTCGCGCGCGTCGTGTGCGCTGCTTGACGATGGTGGGAGGA
>JAKLEE010000521.1 GCA_022703215.1 Spirochaetota bacterium
GGCCGGGTCGCCGGCATCGGCATCACGGGCTCGGGATCGGGCCTGCTGCCCTCGGCGCGGACCGTCGACGCCACCGTGGCGCTGGCCGTGGCCTGCCGGCGGCTCTTCCCGGCGGTCGGTTCGATCCTCTGCGTCGGGGGCGAGCGGTTCTCCCTGATCCGCTTCGACGAGGCCGGCGGGTACGTCGGCGCGAAGTCGAACACGTCCTGCGCGGCCGGCACCGGCAGCTTCCTCGACCAGCAGGCGCGGCGGCTCGGCCTGGCCGGAAGCCGCGAGCTGGCCGCGGCGGCCCTCGCCAACACCGGCGAACCTCCCCGGATCTCCACCCGCTGCGCGGTGTTCGCGCGCACCGACCTCGTGCACGCCCAGCAGGCCGGCTACACGCTCGAGGAGATCTGCGACGGGCTCTGCGCGGGCCTGGCCCGCAACGTGGCCGACACGGTGCTCGCCGGCGAGCCGGCGCGGCCTCCGGTGATCTTCGCCGGCGGCGTCGCGGCCAACGGCGCGGTG
>JAKLEE010000522.1 GCA_022703215.1 Spirochaetota bacterium
GTGGGGACCACGCCGAGCTGGGCGAGACGCGCTGCAAGGAGCGCCCCGGCGTGTCCCACCGACGAGAGATCATATCCGGCGCATGCCGAAAGTTCAACTATCGAAAACCTCTGCGGGGTACATCGAGCGCGCCGGGGGCGCGGTCTTGCGGCCGCCAATCCGGCGCCACCGGCGGTAGGGCCCCTGCCGGGCCTCCCTGCCGCCAGGATCTGGCCCCAAACCGCAGATCCTCGCGCCAACCGCAAACTGCTGCAAACAATGCATTTATCTGCTGTTTTGCCTTCCCATTCGGCCCAGAAAGCTCGTCACTGTGACTGCGGCGGGCATAGGGCCCGGCGCCCCAAAAGGAGAACTCCATGACGGTCAACGAGATGCTCGAACGCCTGCAGGAGGCGGTCAACGAAGGGTTCGGTCAGTGCGAGGTGCGCCTCGCCTTCCAGCCCAGCTGGCCGCTGCAATTCACCGTCGCCGGGATCGCCACGCCGGACGACGCGTCGCGCGCCCAAGGC
>JAKLEE010000523.1 GCA_022703215.1 Spirochaetota bacterium
CGCTCTGCGCCGCCACCCTGAACGGAGCGGCCGCGCTCGGCCTCGCGGATAGTGTCGGATCGATCGAGCCGGGCAAGAAGGCCGACTTCCTCATCCTCGACGCCCCGAGCCATCTCCACCTGGCCTACCACGTCGGCATGAACCAGGTCCGGAGCGTCTACAAATCCGGCACCCTCGTCCACGGCCCCAAATAACGAAGAAACCACGGAGACACGGAGAAGAGGATGAGGTCGCGCGCGACAAGCGCGCACGTAGATCTATCCTTGCCGAAAGCGACGCGAAGCGGCGCAGGATAGAGGGAGAAGAAGGAAGAATGCAGAGGGGAGGGAAATGGGAAACGACTTCCCATCATATATCGCCTCCCTCCTATCTCCGTGCCTCCGTGCCTCCCTGTTCAAGTCTTCTTGTCGTTTTCCTGGTCGACAGGTAGATGGCCAGGGCGGCGAAGACGGTGCCGAAGCCGATGGCGTGCATGGCGCCGAAGGCTTCGCCGTAGACCACCACG
>JAKLEE010000524.1 GCA_022703215.1 Spirochaetota bacterium
AACTGGCTCTGCTGTCGCCCATCCACCAGGACAGCCTGGCCGAGGCTCTGACGCGCCTGGCCACCGGCGTGGCTGCAGCGCGTGCGCCGCTCGATGCGCGCGCTGCCGGTCTGGAGCGCGGGCGCGAGGTCGTGCGCACCGGCAGCGAAGGCGACTTCTCGCGCTACGGCTTCGCGCTCGTGGCCGGCATCGGCGCGACGCAGCCGCCGGCCGGCTTCGACCCGGTGCTGGCGCGCATCGCCTTCAGCTTCAAGGTCGAATGCCCGAGCGACTTCGACTGTGCCGAGCAGCGACCGTGCCCGCCCGAGGCGCGCACGCTGCCGCCGATCGACTACCTGGCGAAGGACTACCCGACGCTGCGCCGGATGATGCTCGACCGCCTGAGCCTGACCGTGCCGGGCTGGGCCGAGCGCTCGGCCGCCGATGTCGGCATCACGCTGGTCGAGCTGCTGGCCTATGCGGCCGACCAGCTCAGCTGGCGCCAGGACGCGGTGGCCAACGAGGC
>JAKLEE010000525.1 GCA_022703215.1 Spirochaetota bacterium
TGGTGCGCCAGGCGTTCCCGGGGTTGCGCCCGCCAGTGACGCGAAGCGAACTGTTCGCGCTGGCCGCGCGCGAGGACGTCGAATCGCGCCTCGTGCGGCGTGATGCGCAAGGCTGGCACCTCGAGCACGGCCCGTTCGCGCGGCGCCGCCTGCCCCGGCTGCGCACCCCGCACTGGACGCTGCTAGTGCAGGGCGTGGACCTGGCGCACGAAGCAGCGCACCGCCTGCTCGCGCGCTTCCGATTCGTGCCCGACGCGCGCCTCGACGACCTGATGATCAGCTGGGCGTCCGACGGCGGCGGCGTCGGACCGCACGTCGACAACTACGACGTCTTCCTGATCCAGGTCGAGGGGCGACGCCGCTGGCGCATCAGCCGCCAGCGCGATCTCGCGCTGCTGCCGGACGTGCCGCTCAAGCTGCTCGCGCGCTTCCGGCCCACCAGCGAGTGGGTGCTCGAGCCCGGCGACCTGCTCTACCTGCCCCCCGGCGTCGCGCACGACGGC
>JAKLEE010000526.1 GCA_022703215.1 Spirochaetota bacterium
GAAGACAACGGTGCAGGGGGGATGAATGGGGAGGCGGTGCAACGGGATCTCGACGCGGGGGCCGAGACGTGGCAAAGGGGGGGAGCAGTTGGCCGAAGTGGCGGAATGGCAGACGCGGCGGACTCAAAATCCGCTGTCCTTACGGGCGTGAGGGTTCAAGTCCCTCCTTCGGCACCCGGCGAGATTGAAGGGGATTCCAGCAGCCCAGAGGGGACAGCGGACTCCCTGCCAAATGCGACGTTTGGCAGCCATTTGGCAGACCCGCTGGAAGCCGCCCTCCTCGTCGCCGCGCGTGCCGGTGACGTGGCGACCGCGTTGTGTGGACACGACGCGATGGGCGGAACGTCAGAGCCAGATGCGCAGAACCATCCACCCCGCGTCGCTCCGTCTTCCCACCGCGACCAGACGACCGTCGTGGATCGCGCCGGCGTAGAGCCAGTGGCCGAGTTTCCCTGCACCCGTCTTCCAGAGAAACACGCCTCCGGTGGCAAACTCAGGGTCGG
>JAKLEE010000527.1 GCA_022703215.1 Spirochaetota bacterium
TCCGCCCCGGCCGCGGACAATCCGATTCGGTAGGAATCGAGCGAATAGAAAGGGGGGCGGCGGCGCCTAGGGCGACCAGCGGCGGCTCCGGCCTTGACTGTCCCCCGGCCGGCCGGTATATAGTGTCCCCAGCGCCCTTCGAGCCCCGGCCCACACAGGCCCGGAGCGACCCGCGTCGGGGGGCGAAACCATAGATTCCTTTCGCGACCGTCGTATGACGCGAGCCGTAAGGCGAGCGACAAACGAAGGTTACCTTGGATTCCAGTCGCCGAAGGCGACTACGTCAATCGCGACCGTCGTATACCGGTATTACCCGAGCTTCCCAAGCTCGAGAAGCGGGTTCGACTCCCGTCGGTCGCTCAAAAAGAAAACCCCGGCACGAAGCCGGGGTTTTCTTTTTGTATCGAGCGACCGACGGGAGTCGAAGGGTTCGAGCGGTCGGTCCGCGCCCGAGCCGGCGAGGGCGCGGACCGAATCGCGCGCAGGACGCGCGCGATAGCGAG
>JAKLEE010000528.1 GCA_022703215.1 Spirochaetota bacterium
GCGCTCTCCGGGCGGATGTCGGCGTGGCTCAGCGTGACATTGAGCTGGCGGTAGATCGCCTCGCTGTGGGCGATGGAGATGGCGATGAAGCGCTGCCAGAGCGCGTGGCAGTGGGCGTCGCCCGCTTGCAGCCGCACTACATAGTGCCGCGCCCGCGTGGCGAATTCGGCGTCGAGATCGAAGTGGGCCTTGGCGTTCTGGTAGAACTGTTCGAGATCGGCGAGCGCCAGATCCGGCGCTTCGCCGGTGCCCAGATGATCCTCCAACTCCGCGATCAGCATGCCGAACTGGGTGCCCCAGTCGCCCATGTGATTGTGGCGAATGACCTCGTGACCCAGATATTCCAGCACCCGCACCACGGCGTCGCCGATGATGGTGCTGCGCAGATGGCCGACGTGCATCTCCTTCGCCAGATTGGGCGAGGAGTAGTCCACCACGGTGCGCACGGGATGCGCGGCGAGCGGGCAGAGACGGTGCGCGCCGCGCAGGTCGTCGAGGAGCCG
>JAKLEE010000529.1 GCA_022703215.1 Spirochaetota bacterium
GGGCGCCGTCGCGGTGTACCCGAAGAGCTGGGGCCCCTACGAGCTCATGCTCAAGCGCGTGGGCGAGAAGGACGACGCCAAGCTCAAGGCGCTCGAGAAGCAGATGCTCGAGCAGAACGCGAAGAACAAGAGCTGGATCTGCGACGAGCGCCGCATGGGCCTGACCCACAAGGGCGACGCGCTCTACATGCACTGCCTGCCCGCCGACATCGGCGCCGAGGTCAGCCCCGGCGTGATGAAGAAGCACGTGGTGAACGTCGCCCGCGAGGCCAACTGGAAGGTCTACGTGATCATGGCGATGCTCGCGCTCGGCAAGGTGCAGAAGCTGGGCGAGAAGCTCGGCCTGTAGTCCCGGCCACAGCCTTCGCATCCCTGGGGACGTGGGCAGCCTGCCCGCGTCCCCTTCTCTTTGGGTCGTCCCGGACTACTCGTGGCTCGCCGCCGCGGGGGTCTCGCCGCCGGCGAGCAGCCGCTGGGCGCCCCAGGCGATGGCTCCACCCGC
>JAKLEE010000053.1 GCA_022703215.1 Spirochaetota bacterium
CGCCAGCCAGATAGTCAGCCCGGTCCGGTGGATCGATGAGGAATCGGCGATGCTCGCGGCCGGGGTGCGTTCGTGCATCGAGGTCGGGCCGGGAAACGTCCTCGCGGGACTCATGAAGGGAGCGCATCCCGAGGTCGAGTGCCGCGCCTGCGGAACCCTGGCCGATCTCGACGCGATCGTCGAGGCGCTCTCCGCCGACGAGCGGGCGGCTTGAGCATGGCGATTTCGGGTTGCGATTCCAGGCTGCTCGCGGGGCGTTCGGTCCTGGTCTCGGGCGGTTCGCGCGGAATCGGCCGCGCGATGGTGGAGCGCTTCCTGCGCGAGGGGGCGAGGGTCTGGTACCTGTCGCGCAACCGCGCGGAGGATCACCACGAACTCGCCCTGCTCGCCGCCGAGCGGGGCGGCTCGCTCGCCCACCTCGCCTGCGACGTCTCGATCGAGTCCGCGGTCGAGGCGGCGGTCGAGAAGGTCATTACCGAGTCGGGCGGCCTCGACGCCGCGGTGAACAACGCGGGCATCACGCGGGACGGACTCGTATTCCGCATGTCCCTCGAGGATTGGAACGCCGTCCTCGGCGCCAACCTGACCAGCGTATTCCTGGTCTCGCGCGCCGTGGCGCGGCACATGATCAAGCGCCGCGCAGGGAGCATCGTGAACGTTTCGAGCGTGGTCGGCCTGACCGGAAACGGGGGGCAGACCAATTACGCCGCGAGCAAGGCGGGCGTCGTGGGCTTTTCCAAGAGCCTGGCGCGCGAAGTGGCCGGTCGCGGCGTGCGCGTGAACGTGCTCGCTCCCGGGTACATCGACACGGCGATGACCGAGGCCATACCCGAGCAGGCCAAGGAAGCGCTGAAGTCCCGCATTCCGCTCGGGCGGACCGGCGCTCCGGAGGACGTGGCCGCGGCGGCGCTCTTCCTCGTCTCGGACCTGTCCGCGTACGTCACGGGCGAGGTGCTCAAGGTCGACGGAGGAATGGCGATGTAGGGCAGGGATCGGCATCGGGGCGCTTCGGCGCGCACGTATTCCGGGGGCGTGGTATACTTCGGAAAACGTCCGACCCTCCGAGGTCCCGATGCCGTCTCGGCCTTTAGTCGCACATCACGGATACCCCAGGCCTTTCGGCGCGTCACTGGCGTCGGGCGGCGTCAACTTCGCGGTGTTCTCGCGGGACGCCACCTCGATGATACTCTGCCTCTACGAACGTTCGACCGACGCCGCGCCGTATTTCTCCCTGGCCCTCGATCCCCGGCAAAACCGCACCGGCGACATCTGGCACTGCTTCATCGAGGGCCTCGGCGCCGGAGCGCTCTACCTCTGGCGCGCGGAGGGGCCGTTCATACCGGAGCGCGGGCTCCGCTTCAACCCGCACAAGGCCCTGCTCGATCCGTACGCCCGCGCGCTGACCTCCGATTTCGCCTGGAAATTCGCTTCCGCCTCAGGCTATGTGCCGGGGGATCCGGATTCCGACCTTTCCTTTTCCGCGACGGACGACGCCGGCGACATGCCGAAATGCGTCGTGGTCGATGACGAATTCGACTGGAAAGGCGACCGGCCCCTCAACTATCCGCTCAGGCATTGCGTCATCTACGAGGCCCACGTGCGCGGGCTCTCGATGCATCCGAGCTCCGGGGTGGCGCACCCGGGGACCTTCCTCGGCGTCGTGGAGACCATCCCCAGGCTCAAGGAGCTCGGCGTCACGAGCCTGGAGCTGCTTCCCGTCCAGGAATTCGACTTCTTCGAGAACCCGCGCCGCAATCCGCGGACCGGCGAACGCCTCAGGCAATACTGGGGCTACTCGACCATTTCGTTCTTCGCGCCCAAGGGCTCCTACGCGGAGGACGGCGCGCTCGGGGGCCAGGTCGCCGAATTCAAGACCATGGTGCGCGAACTCCACGCGGCCGGCATCGAGGTGATCCTCGATGTCGTCTTCAACCATACGGGCGAGGGAAACGAGCTCGGCCCGACCCTCTCGTTCCGCGGTCTCGACAATCCGATCTGGTACATGCTGGACGACAATCCGCGCTACTACAAGAACTACTCGGGTTGCGGCAACACGCTGAACTGCAACCATCCGGTCGTGCGGAATTTCATCATGGACTGCCTGCACTACTGGGTGGTCGACATGCACGTCGACGGGTTCCGTTTCGACCTCGGATCGATACTCGGGCGGGACCAGCGCGGGCGCCTGCTCGAGAACCCGCCCGTCATCGAGCAGATCGCCGAGGATCCGATCCTGCGTCACACCAAGATCATCGCCGAGGCCTGGGACGCGGGCGGCGCCTACCAGGTCGGCTGGTTTCCCGGCGGGCGCTGGGCCGAGTGGAACGACCGATTCCGGGACGACATCAGGCGCTTCTGGCGGGGCGACGCCCACGCGCTGCGCGGATTCGCCACCCGCATCACCGGCTCGTCCGACCTCTACCTCCGCGACGGGCGCAAGCCCTTCCATTCCATCAATTACGTCACCAGCCACGACGGCTTCACGCTCCGGGACCTCGTCTCGTACAACGGGAAGCACAACGAGGAGAACGGCGAGGACAACAACGACGGCCACGGCTCGAATTTCAGCTACAACCATGGCTTCGAGGGGCCGACCAGGAATCCGGCCATCGAGGCCGTGCGCGCGAGGCAACAGCGCAATTTCATCGCCACGACCCTGCTTTCGATCGGAACCCCCATGGTGCTGGCCGGCGACGAGTTCGGACGATCGCAACGCGGCAACAACAACGCGTACTGCCAGGACAACGAGGTTTCCTGGATCGATTGGAGTCTCGCGGAGGGCAACGCGGAGCTCCTGCGCTTCGCGGCGCGGGTGGTAGAGCTCAGGATGCGCCACCCGTCCTTCCGGCGTCCGGAATTCTTCACGGGAAAGGATTCCAGCTTCAACGCGATTCCGGACATCTCGTGGTTCCGCCCGTCGGGCGGCGAGGTGGACTGGGCGACTGACGAGCGCGCGGTGGCCATCCGCGTCGACGGTTCGCGGGCGGATATCGTGGCGGATCGCGACGACAACGACTTCTTCCTCATGTTCAACGCCTCGGCCGAGGAGCTGCGCTTCGCGGTATGCGAGGCTCCCGTCGGGCAACGCTGGTTCCGCTCGATCGACACCGGGCTTGAATCGCCCAGGGACGCCCTGCGCCTCGGCGAGGAGGAGCTGCTGGTGCCGCAGGACGCCTATGTGCTGAAACCCCGCTCGATGGCCGTATTGCTCGCCAGAAAGGTCTGAGGTTCGTCCGGCCGTTTCCGCAGCCCTCCGCCCGCGAACGGCCGCGGGTCGCCCGCGCTTGGCTCGGAAGGAAATCTTAAGTATTTTCAAGCTTGTCATGAAGCGAATCTCGAGCGGCCCGGGAGCGGGCTATTCATCCGGTCGGCGCGCTCTGGCCCGGCACCGGGATCTGGAGGCGCTCCGGCTCCTTCGCTCCTCCGTGGACGCCCTGCCTCCGGGTAGCAGGTTCCTGGCGAAGCGCCTGTATTGGCTCGGCATCGCGCTGTTGCGGCTCGGCCGAAAGGATCTGGCGGTCAAAAGCCTCGCGTCGGCGCAGAAACTCGCTCCGCGCGGACATGCCCGTTCCCTTTACGGCCGCATGGTGAACGGTTACGGCATGGCGAAGTCCACCTGCGAGGACCACGACGATTTCCGGGCTTTCTATTCGATACAGGCTTCCCGCTACCTGGGCGACCGCAAAGCCTTCCGGGACGAACTCGAGAGGGAGGCGGTTTCCCGATCCTTGGCCGACGCCTGGCTGGCAATCGCGTCGTCCGGCCTGCTCGAGGGACTCGATTGCTCGGGAAAACTGAAGTTTTTCCGAAAGGTAGACGCCATGCTGCCCTCAGCGATGCCGGACGCGCGCGGCGAGGCTGCGCGCGTGGTACCCGTGGATTTCAGGCGGGAGCGCCGGCTCGATCCAGCCGATCGCTGCAGCTGCGGTTCGGGGCTTCCCTGGCGGATGTGCTGCGGGCGCACAAGTTCTCCGGCCGAGCGGACTCGTGGGTAGTTTTCATACGATTCTTGGGCGTATCGGCCTATTCGTTTCCTTTCCACACAGATAGCTTCGAGCCCTCGTACAGGCAGGGGTCGGGCTATTGCCGGATGGCCGATGGCAGTGAATTAGGCCGAAACCCAAAGCGTTGACAGGCAATGAATTATCGATTCCGACCGCGAGGAGAGCAGAAAACGGGTCGCCGACACCTTTCCGGGCTCAGTTGGCACGGGGTTTGCAATAAGAGGGGTGGGAGGACCATGATGACCACTGCCCGCACCCGCAAGCCCGCTGCCGCCCGCACCAACGCCGACGAAAACACCCTTTCCATATACCTCAAGGAAATCAACCGCATACCGCTCCTTTCCCGCGAGGACGAGGACAAGTACGCCCGTGCCGCGGCCAAGGGCGACCAGCACGCGAAGGACATGCTCGTGAAGAGCAACCTGCGCTTCGTCGTGAACGTCGCCAAGAAGTACCAGAACCAGGGCTTGCCGCTTTCCGACCTCATCAGCGAGGGGAACATCGGCCTCATCAACGCCATCGAGCGCTACGACGTCGACAAGGGTTTCCACTTCATCAGCTACGCCGTCTGGTGGATCCGCCAGTCCATCCTAAAGGCCGTGTGCGAGAAGAGCCGCATGATCCGCCTTCCCTTGAACCGCGCCAACGAGCTGGTCCAGATCGAGAAGGCGAGGAAGTACATCGAGGGAAGCCGCACCGAGGACGGCGAGATCCGCGAGATCGCGCGCATGCTCAATATGGACGCCTCCCACGTGGCCGACCTGGTTTCCGTTTCCCGGGACCTCGTTTCGCTCGAGACTCCGGTTTTCGACGAACGCGACTCCAGCGTGGTCGGGGATTTCGTGGAAAACTCCGGTTATACGACCCCGGTCGAGACCGTCATCGAGAAGAACCTGAAGGACGACATCGACGCGGTGCTCGAGACGCTTTCCGAGAAGGAAGCCGAGGTCATCCGCTTCCGCTTCGGCCTGAACGGCCGTCGCGCCATGAGCCTCAAGGAAATCGGCGACCGCTTCAAGCTGACCAAGGAGCGGATCCGCCAGATCGAGAAGAGCGCTCTCAAGCGCCTCCAGCAGCCCGGCCGCACCGAGCTGCTCGAGGATTACGTGGCCTGACGGTCCTCCTCACGGGCGAAACCTTCAAGAGAAGCACGGCGCTCCCGCGGGGCGCCGTGCTTTTTTACGCGTCCGCGAGGGACGGTTGGCGTGCTCCAGGTTTCGGGCGCCATTGCCCTCGCGGCCCCGGCGCGGCATACTTCGCCGGACCGCGGGAGGCGCGAGGGAAGTGCTGAGTTACCGACACGGTTTCCACGCCGGGAACCACGCCGACGTCCTGAAGCATCTCGTGCTATCGGAGGCGCTGCGCTATCTCGTAGCAAAACCGGCGCCGCTCCGTTACATCGATACGCACGCCGGACCCGGCGGCTGCGCCCTCGGAGGCGGGTTTTCCGCCCGGACGGGGGAGTTTCTCGGCGGTATCGGTCGGCTCTGGGCGGCGGCGGACCTGCCGGAGCCGCTCAGGCGCTATAGGGAGCTCGTCGGGGGATTCAATGCCGGAGCTGCGCTGGAGCGGTATCCCGGCTCGCCGCTCGTCGCCTCGGCGCTGCTGCGAGCCGAGGACCGCGGCTTCCTTTTCGAGCTGCATCCCGCCGACGCGACCGAGTTGGACGCCGCCCTCGGTTCCGACCGGCGCTTCCGGGTTTCCAGGGCGGACGGACTCGCCGCCCTTCGCGGCCTGGTGCCGCCCCCCGGCCGGCGGGCCTTGGTCCTGGTCGATCCGCCCTACGAACGAGACGAGGAGTACGACGCGGTGGTCGAGGCCGTCGACGACGCTCGGCGACGTTTCCCCGGAGGGTGTTACGCAGTCTGGTATCCCGTCCTTGCGAAGGACGCCGCGCGCTTCCTGCCGGAACGCATCCTCTCGCTCGGGGACGGAACGAGGACTCGTATCGAGCTTCGCGTGGCACCGGAACCTGCGGACGGCTGGGGGATGTTCGGGAGCGGCCTCGCCGTCCTGAATCCGCCCTGGGGTCTCAAGGCCGTCCTCGAGGAATGCCTGCCCTATCTCGCCGGGGCGCTCGGGAACGACGGGGCGGGCCGGGCGTCCTTTTCCTGGGACGGGGACTGATGCGCGGCCGCGCGGGCATGAATAACGCCCCTTGAGCGACCGACGGGAAGTCGGCGCCTTCGGCGCCGGAGCGAGCGGAGACGATTGTAATGGTCGCGCGTCGCGCGACCTGCGCTACGAACCCGCTTGAGCTTCAATCAGGGCACGGTCGCTCGGGCATGAAAAAACATCCTTTGAGCGACCGACGGGAAGTCGGCGCCTTCGGCGCCGGAGCGGGTGGAAGCGATCGTAATGGTCGCGCTTCGCGCGACCTGCGCTACGAACCCGCTTCACGAGCTTGGGAAGCTCGGGTAATACCGGTTATCAAAAGCCACCGATAGCCGTTCGTCGCTGGCGCGACTCACTTTTCGGTGGGCTTTTGTCCTCGGGGGCGCGGAGTACCGCGTCCCCTCGGTCCAAGGTCACCGATAATCGTTCGGCGCTCGACACGCCGAACGTTTCGGTGGACCTTGGTCCTCGGGCCGCGGTAGCGGCCCTCGGTCCGAAGTCTCCGATGGCCGTTCGTCGCTGTCGCGACTCACGTCTTCGGTAGACTTCGGTCCTCGGGGGGCGCGGGATACCGCGTCCCCTCGGTACGACGGTCGCCTGTAAACAGAAACGCCCCTTGAGCGACCGACGGGAGTCGAACCCGCTTCACGAGCTTGGGAAGCTCGGGTAATACCGGTATACGACGGTCGCTCAAGGGGCGCTTGTTCGGCGCTCAAAGGATGCTTGCAAAGAGCTCAAGGGGCGCTTGTTCGGCGCTCGAAGGATGCTTGGCTTTCGTGAATATACCCGCGGGGACGGGGGGCGTCAAGGCGGGGCGGAATCAGTGCTCGACGCTGAAATCGGACCAGGCGCCGGTCGGCGCGCTCGGGTGGATGACCACTTCGTCGACGCGCGCGCCGGGCGGGCCGCGGTGGAGCCACGCCGCGTAGGCTTCGCAGGCGCGCTTCGTCCCTTCGAACCGGGTTTCGACGCTGCCGTCGTCCTCGTTGCGGACCCAGCCGGCCAGGCCGAGGAAGCGGGCCCGTTCGAGAGCGGAATAGCGGAACCCGACGCCCTGCACGCGCCCCGAGACGCGGGCGACGAAGGCGACGGCGGGCTCAGCGGCGGGGCGCATCCTCGCCGAGGAGGTCGGATATGCGGGCTTCGAGGTCCGAGTAGTCGAAGGGCTTGTAGATCACGGGGAAGGGGATGTCGAAATCCGGGCGGAGGAAACCGGAGGTGATGAGGACCTTGAGGTCCCCGCAAAAGCGCGACAGGAATTTGATCCAATAATCGCCGCCGAGCACGTCCATGCGGTAGTCTGTGACGACGACACGCACCTCGTTGTCGAGCAGCTGCTTGATCGCTCCGACGCCGTCGGAGGCGACGACGACATCGAAGCCCTTGCGCTTCAGGTAGTCGCGCAGGGTCAGGCGGATCGAATCCTCGTCCTCTACCACGAGGACGGTCGCCTTCCGGTTATGCGCCATGCTTTGCGTCATCCGCGTGGACCTTGGCGGCGAACTCGCTGAGGGTGGCGACGAGGAGGTCGAAGTCGAGGGGCTTGCCGAAGAAGGCGTCGGCTCCGGCCGTCAACATCCGCTCGCGTTCGGTCGGATCATCGAGTCCGGTCATGGAAATGACGAAGGGCTTGCCGAATGCGGGGTCTTCCTTGATGCGCTTGCAGAGCGAACGGCCGTCGACGCCGGGCAGGTCGACGTCCAGGAGGACGAAGCCGGGATGCTTTTCGGAGAGAAGGCGCCCGGCCTCGAAGCCGTCGAAGGCCTGGATGACCGACATCGAGGGGAAGCGCTTTTCGAGATACCGGCGAACGATGTTGTTGAGCTCGGCGTCGTCGTCGATGACGATGGCGACGTTCCAGTCGAGCTCCTCCCGAAGTCCTTCTACAAGTTCGGCGGGAATCCGCATGCCGCGCTGCTCGAGGAAGCCGGTCAGATCCTCGGCGTAAACGCGGTACTGGCCGCCCGGCGTCGTGAAGGCTTTGAGATATCCGTTTCGAATCCAGTTGATCGCCGTCTGGTTGACGACGCCGCAGAGGTTGGCGACTTCGAGCGCCGAGAAAATCCGGACCTTGCGCGCGCTTTTGGGCATGAGGCACCCTCTACTCAGTTTGACCCGGGGTGAGAACCGGACGATTCATAATTATAGCAATTATATCCATAATGTCAACATTTATGGCGTAATTCTTGCAAGGGTAGCGAAAGAGGCGGCTTGACCGCGGGCGCGGTCCTCCGTATCGTAGCCGGCGCCAATCGAGCGAATCCGGCCGCCTCGGGCGGACCGTTCGCGCTTCCCAGGAGACCCCATGGAACTCGACCAGGAATTCATCGACGGCCTTTCCGTCAACTCGACCGCCATTGTCGACCGGATCGCGGGCGAACTCAAGGTTCGCCCCGCCCAGGTGAAGGCGGTGGTGGACCTGCTCGCCGAAGGCTGCACCGTGCCCTTCATCAGCCGCTACCGCAAGGAACGGACCGGCGAGCTTGACGAGGTCCAGGTCCGCGACGTCTCCCACCTCAGCGTCTCGTACGTCAACCTCGAGACGCGCCGCGTCGAGGTCGTGAAGGCAATCCACGCGCAGGGCAAGCTCGACGCCACCCTCTACCGCAACATCATGAAGTGCGCCACCCTCGTGGAGATCGAGGACATCTACGCGCCGTTCAAGAAGAAGAAGAAGACCCGCGGCATGCTCGCCATGGAGAAGGGACTCGAGCCGCTGGCAGAGATCCTCGTCTCGAAGGACGCGGCCACGGTCGAAGCCGAGGCCGCGAAGTTCGTCCGCGAGGACGCCGAGAAGCCGGAGCTCTCCGTGGCGAGCGTCGCGGAGGCCATCCAGGGCGCCTGCGACATAGTCGCCGAGCGGCTCTCGCAGGACCCGGACAACCGCTCCGCGGTCAAGGCCTTCTACCTGAAGGACGGCCACCTGGTCGTCAAAGGCGTGGGCGACGAGGCGAAGAAGGAAAAGTCCGTCTACCAGATGTACTGGGACTTCAAGGAGCCGCTCTCGCAGGTCAAGCCGCACCGCGTGCTCGCCGTCAACCGCGGCGAGCGCGAGGGCGAGCTCGCGGTCAACCTCGAGGTGGACGAGGACGTCGCCGTCACCCTGCTCTCGAACCGCGTCAGCCCGGCGAACAAGTACCATGCCGAGGCCGTGGACGACTCGGTCCGCCGCCTCCTTTCGCCGGCGGTGCTCCGCGAGATCCGCTCCGACGCCACTGACGAGGCGGACGGCCACGGTATCGACGTGTTCGGCACGAACCTGCGCAACCTGCTCATGTCGCCGCCCATCAAGGGCACCCGCGTGCTCGGCATCGACCCCGGCATCCGCACCGGCACCAAGTGCGCGGCCATGGACGAGACCGGCAAGTTCCTCGGCTACTTCGTCATCAACCAGGAGTTCAAGCCAGAGGAGGCGAAGAAGGCCATCGCCAGGGCGGTCAAGGAGCACGCGATCCAGCTGATCGCGGTCGGCAACGGCACCGCGAGCCACGAGGTGCAGAAGGTCGTGTCCGAGACGATCTCGGAGAACGCCCTCGACGTGCAGTACACGGTGGTGGACGAGGACGGCGCTTCGGTCTATTCGGCCAGCGACGTCGCGCGCGAGGAATTCCCCGAGCTGGACCTGACCATCCGCGGCGCCATCTCGATCGGACGCCGCCTGCAGGATCCGCTCGCGGAGCTCGTGAAGATCGACCCGAAGAGCATCGGCGTCGGGCTCTACCAGCACGACGTCAACCAGAAGCGCCTCTCCGACTCGGTCGACGAGGTGGTGGGTTCCGTGGTGAACCGCGTCGGCGTCAACCTGAACACGGCCAGCCACTCGCTCCTCAAGTACGTCTCCGGCATCAACGGGGGCGTCGCCAAGAAGATCGTCAAGTTCCGCGACGAGAACGGCAAGATCACGAGCCGTTCGCAGCTGCTCAACATTCCCGGCCTCGGGGACAAGACCTACGAGCAGTGCGCGGGCTTCCTCAAGATTCCCGAGAGCGCCGACCCGCTCGACAACACCTGGGTGCACCCGGAGAACTACGGGCTCGCGAAGGAGCTGCTGCCCCTCGTGAAGTCCGGCGGCAAGCCGTCGCGCGAGGACCGCGAGACCCTCAAGGCGAAGTACGGAGTGGGCGACGCCACCATCGACGACATCGTCACCGAGCTCGGCAAGCCCAACCGCGATCCCCGCGAGGACTTTCCGAAGCCCATACTCCAGAAGGGCGTGCTCAATTTCGAGGACCTGCACGAAGGCATGACGGTCACGGGAAAGGTGAAGAACGTCGTGGACTTCGGCGCCTTCGTCGATCTCGGCATCAAGGAGAGCGCGCTCATCCACGTCTCCGAGCTGGCCGACCGCTTCGTGTCCGATCCGATGGACGTGCTCAAGGTCGGCGACGTCAAGGAATTCCGCATCATCAGCCTGGATCCGGTGCGGAAGCGCATCGGGCTTTCGCTGCGTTCCGAGGGGGCGCGGCGCCAGGGCCAGGGCGGCGGCCGAGGAGCGGGGCCCGAGCGACGCGAGGACGCGGAGCGGACGCCCGAAGCGCGGCCCGACGGCGCCCGCCGCGTCGTGGTGGCGCGTCGGGGCGAACGGCCGGACGCGGGTTCGACGGCGCGGCCCGCGGCGACCCCGGGCGGACAGGGCCCGCGGCCCCGTGACGAGCGCCGGCCCGAACCCCGGCGCGACCAAGGCCGGAAGCCTGAGCGCGAGGACGACGGCACGACCTACAACCCGTTCGCGGAACTCCTGAAGAACCGCAAGTAGCGGGCGGACGCCAGGGGCGCCGGGCGCGGAGCTCCAGGCGCCCCTGTGCTGCGCTTTCGAAAAACTGAAGCTGGGCGGGGAGGCGGTCATGAATTTCACCACCATCGCGGTCGGCGCGTTCGCGATCGTCTACGGACTCGCCGTCCTGGCGCTGCGCGCGCGGGGCCGGGAGGCCGCCTTCGGCAAGCTGGCGCTGCTCAAGGAGCGTTTCGGTGCCGAGGCCGGTTCGAGGATCCACTTCGCCGGCTATGTCCTCCTGCCGCTTGTCCTCGGCGTGGCGCTCGTGACGGCCGGTCTGCTCGGCGCGAACATCTTCCGCGCCGGGCGCTGAAGGCGCGGTTCCGTCTTCGTTCCGGCTCGAAAAGCGGCGCGCCGCGTCCTATACTCTTTCCGACAGGCCATGTCTGCGGTCCCCGGCGCGTCGCCGGGGCGGCGCGATATGAGGACGCGCCAAGGAGCTCACATGAAAAGGATTCAAGCGGCCCTGGTCGCCCTCGCGCTGATCGCATCCGGGTTGACGGCGTTCGCCGAGGCGCCGCGGACGGTGGCCGTTACCACCGAGGCCACCCAGCTTCGGGCGAGCGGCTCGGCCACGGCCAAGGTCGTCGCCGAGCTCGCGAGCGGCGTTCCGCTCCGCGTCGTGGCGGCGGGGACCTCCACCGTCACGGTCGGCGGCCGCAAGGCTCCGTGGCACAAGGTGGCCACCGTTGACGGCGCCGAGGGCTTCGTTTTCGGCGCGGCGTTGCGGCTCGTCGACGGTCCGATGAGCTACGAGGATTTCGCGGACGACGAGCTTTGGATGGACTACCTCGAGCTCGCGCTGCGGCCCGGCGAACGCGTGTACGCGGTCGAGGGCTACGGCGGCGTCGGCGTGGGCATGGAGGGATACTGGTTCCCCACGTCCATCGACCGCTCCTACGAGGACGCGTTCCTCGTCGTCTGGGACGATTACCTCGACGCCAGCATCTTCGCGGAATACATTCCCGAGGACTTTCCGCGCATGCTGACCGCCCGCTCCTGGTGGGTGCCCGGCTACGCTATCGAGATCGTCGGGGAAAAGGACGTCGCGGACTTCCTGTCCATGGAGGACCAGTATCTGGCGACGGAGGACCCCGAGCTCCTCCTGCCGGTCGGTTCCACGGTCGTGCTCGGCGCCCATACCATGGTCGACCCGAAGGATGAGGCCTCCCTTTTCTGGGCCGACGACATGGACGCTTATGTCGGCGAGGAGACCTTCGTCACCGAACACGTCGGCCGGGACAAGTGGGGTTACGCGATCGTCTACGTGGACGCCGACGACGGCAGCTACTACTGGCGCATCGCCGACATGTTCCTGGTCGAACGCTACGTCGGTGAAGGGGACGGGAGCTATTCCGGCGACGACCTCGATTACGCCGATTTCGCCGAGGAAAGCATGGGCCTGATCAAGGTCGGGTCGATGGTCGTACTCGGCCGCCACGACGACGGCGAGGGAGAATTCGAGATCAACTGGGCCGACGAGATGGACGCCTTCGTCGGGAAGCGCGCGAAGGTGACGGAAATCGTCGGCAGCGATTCGGACGGATTCCTGGTCGTAGCCGTCGATTCGAACGAATACGTGTGGCGCGTCCGCAACCTCACGCTCTTCGGGCGCGGTCGGCCCGGCAGCTACGGCTACAAGGTCGGAGACCGGGTGCTCGTCGGCAAGCACCGTCCCCTCGGCGAATCCGAGCTGGTCTTCTGGGTCGACGAGATGGAAGCGTACGTCGGCATGGAAGCCACCATCACCGAGCTGGTCGGCCAGGTCGAGGACGAGCTTTCGCGGAGCTACTACGTCCGGCTCGACGTCGACGGCGGCGAGTATTTCTGGCGGGCGGAGACCCTTTCGCCAGTCGAGTGAACCTGAATTGAGGAAACAGCGGGGCGGCCTTCCGGACTGCCCCGCTGTTTCTATCTTCAGTGGCCGGCCATTCCGATTCCCGACCGTGCGAAGGTCCTGATGGCGGCCGCGCGCAGCGGTTTATCGACCTCGTCGAAGCGCTCGATTTCGATGCGCTTCGCGCCGAGACCTGACGCGAAGCGCGAGAAAGCGTCCGCCGCCGCCTCCGCGAGCGGCTCCGGTTCCGCGTCCGCCGCGAACGCGGGGCGCCGGAGCTGCAGACGCAGGACCTTGAGCAGTCCTTCGGCGCGAACGAGCTTGCAGTCGGCCTTGCCGCAGATGAAACCGTCACCGTCGGGCGCTTGAGCCATGACGGGCAGGGCGAAGTACCCGAAGACGCGCTTTGCCGCGGGCACGTAGCACTCGAGGGTGTAGTCTTCGCCGAAGAGCCGCGCGAGCCGCTTGCGGTCGATGAGGCACGGATCGAAGGGCGAAAGCACCTCCGCGCGCCACGCGGCGCGCGGGGCGGTCGAACCGTGGTCGGAAGGATGCCTGGCCCGCGGCGCGGCGCCTGCCGACAGGGTTTCGTGCGTCGCATAGTACTTCCGGCCTTCGAGCCCCTCGATACGGACTTGGATCAAGCGGCCTTCACCGACCGATCCGGCGATAGCATCGACCATGCCCTCGACCCCGTCCCGCCGGAGATACGCGGCTTCTTCCTTCGAGAAGACCCCGTGGGCGAGCGCGGTCCGGT
>JAKLEE010000530.1 GCA_022703215.1 Spirochaetota bacterium
CTCAACGGCGTCACCGGCCTCAGTTCCAGCGGCGTCGGCACGCTGGTACTGCTTGCCGAACTCGTCGGCGACGAACGCTTCAAGCTCAATCTCACGCACTGCGCCAGCGACGTGCGCGAGCTGTTCTCCTCGGGCCTGCTCGACCGCTACTTCAAGAAGGTCGTCGTCAGCGGGATCTCGTAACGCGGGAAAAGCCGGTCACGGCCGCGAACAGCGTCGCCGCCAGCGCCACGCGCATGCGCCAGCCGCCGGAGAATTCCGAACAGGAGCGTAACTGATCGGCTGCGGAGAACCCGAGGCCCGAGAGAATCGCAGCCGCGCGGGCAGGGGCGGAGTGCGCGTCGATGTCCACGAGGCGCGTCTGGATGTCGGCGATGCGATGCGGGTCGGTGGCATGCTCGGCCTCGTCCAGCAGCCTGGCGCGCTCGGTATCGGCGGCCAGCACCGTTTCCAGCAGGCTCTGTGGCCCGCTCGGCGCCTCCTGGGCGATGCGGCCCATGCG
>JAKLEE010000531.1 GCA_022703215.1 Spirochaetota bacterium
GAGAAAGTCGAACACCTCGCCGGGGCGCGGCGCGACGTACGACATGTTGGTGATGGGCAAACCGTTGATGTAGGGCGCGTCACTCATGGTGGCCTCCTTGTGGTGATCCAAGTATCGGCGCCTGGGAGGAAAGGTTGCTCAGAGACGGCAGGCCACCTACGTCTCGTGCGCGACTGCTGCCGTGGTTGGGGCCCGGCGATCTCAGGTTGCGGCAGTCACGGCCTCTCGACGGCGCAGATCTTTTACGGTCGACGCATTGGCGCCCGTCAGCGTCCGCATCACCCACCGCAGAAGCTCCTTCCAGGGCATTGACCGTTTCTCTTCCAAGCGCTGCGTCACCGAACGGAACAGCGTCAGCAACGTGTAGGCGACCCGTCTCAAGATCACCACCGCTAACGCACCATCAACACCCATTGTGCTGGCGCAAGCTCGTCCGTCGGCAAGCCTGAGCAGTAAAGGCGCGCCTCCTTGGACTTCACGGTTTCACGGCCGGTGCTGTC
>JAKLEE010000532.1 GCA_022703215.1 Spirochaetota bacterium
GGGCAACGCCATTGCCTGGTCCAGCTCCGGAACCCACCAGTTCAGGGGCGCGAAGAAGTCCACTCCCTTCGCTGCCCAGACCGTGGCCGAGACCGTGGTGCAGAAGGCCATGAACTCCGGCCTCAGGGAAGTGCACGTGTTCGTGAAAGGGCCGGGGATCGGGCGCGAGTCCGCTATCCGCCAGCTGGGGGCTCTCGGCTTGAAGGTGAAGACCATCAATGACGTCACGCCCATTCCCCACAACGGTTGCAGGCCCCGCAAGGCCCGCCGCATCTGATAGGGAGTCAGGAAAACATGGCACGTTACATTGGACCCGTGTGCAGGCTCTGCCGCACCGAACAGAAGAAGCTTTTCCTCAAGGGCGACCGCTGCAAGAGCGACAAGTGCCCCATGAACAAGAAACGCCTGCCCCCCGGCAAGGCGCCCAAGGCCAGGATGGGCAAGAAGTCCGAGTACGCCGTCCAGCTCAGGGAAAAGCAGACCCTCAAGCGAGCCTACGG
>JAKLEE010000533.1 GCA_022703215.1 Spirochaetota bacterium
AGGAGTCGCGACTCGGCTTCTCCCAGCTCCTTCACTTTCTCCCTCCGCTCGTCAGACGTCAGCTCGCCCGTGACGACGCCGACGGTGACGTTCGGGAAGAGGCGGCCGAGGTGGCGGCCGATCTGGCGTACCGGCTGCCGAAGGAGGCCTACAGATTCTAGCGGCTTTGGGAAAGAGATTCTCAACCCCGGCACGCGCCGGATGCGTGCCGGATAAGAACAGACAAGGAGAGAAAGAAGATGAATGTGAACAAGGTTTCCGACGTAGTGCCGATTCAGGTCAAGCCTGGATGTAAACGCCGCATCATCCATACCGACCGCTTGATGATGGTGGCGATCGATTTCTCCGGCGGCCCGGCCGCGAACCCGGACCTGCCCCACTGCCACCCCCATGAGCAGGTCACCTACGTGGCCGCGGGAGAGGTCAACTTTTTCATCGGCGAGGAGTGCAGCAGGCTCTGCGCCGGGGACATGGTCGCCGTTCCGCCCGATCTGCCCCAC
>JAKLEE010000054.1 GCA_022703215.1 Spirochaetota bacterium
ATCATAGCATCGGGGGAAAAAAAGTAAAGGAGCCGGGCGCAATTTTCGAGGCGCAATATCGTCTATAATCGTAGAAAACCTCACGCCAGGCCAGGGCGTACCCGTGGAGGCTCCAGGGTCGCCGCGTAGCCGGAAAAGCGCCACCGGCCGCTTTTTCCCCGATCGCACTTGAAAAATGGAGGAAAGCGGGGAATAACTTTAGGGATTGGAAGAAAATGCGGCCAAGGCGGTCCTCGACATGAAAGCGTCCAGAAGCGTGTTCGTCCCGATCCTGCTGTCCGCGCTCGCGGCCCTCGCCGGCGCGCAGACCGACGTGCGCGTCTCGCCGGTGGATTTCGTCATCCTGGTGGATCGGTCCAAGTCGATGGACGTCGCGCTCGAGGACGTTAAGGACTTCCTGGCGCGGGAGCTGGTCGGTCCGGCCATGACTACGGGCGACCGGGTCGAACTGCTCGCGTTCTACGGCTCGACCGAACCCGTCTGGAGCGGGCGGATCGGATCGGAGCAGGACAAGGCCGCCCTCCTCCGCTCGCTGCGCGCGCTGGTGCCCGACGGAGCCTTCACCGACATCGGCGCCGCGCTCGACGCCGCCGACGCCGCGCTTTCCCGCATGGGAGACTCGGGCGCGCCGAAATTCGTGCTGCTCCTGACCGACGAACGCCAGGAGGCCCCTCCGGGAAGCGCCTACGCCTCGGAGGACTACGTCGTCAGCCATCCCCGCCTGGAATTCTCGCGCCGGATAGATCTCGGGAGTTTCCGCGCCATCACCATAGGCTACGGATTGGACGCCCGCCTCGACGCGGCCGCCGAAACCCTGTTCAAGCTCCTTGCCGAACCTCCGGCCTCGGTTCCGGGACTCCTCCCGGGAGCCCCCGCGGGAGCCTCGGCGACCGGCGTCGACGGCGCGCTCTCGATAGCTCCGGCCGGTTCCGGAGAGAATGGCGTCCCGTCAGCGACGGCGGCTCCGTTCCCGGGAGCTGAGCGAACGGGCGGTGCCGCGCTTCCGGACGGAGCCGACGCGCGCGCGGACCCGGGAAAGGATGCGGGAAAGGCATCGCCCCTGCTGTACGGCCTCGCGGGCCTCGCAGCGCTGGTCCTGATGGCCCTGGCCGTGCTGGGCGCGCGGCACCGGCGACGGCGGGGACGCCTCGACGGCGACGCGGAGCGGACCTGATGAACCTCGAACAGACTGTAGCCTGGCTCAGGGAGCATGACGACTACATCCTGACGACCCATGAAGGGCCCGACGCGGACGGGCTCGGCTCGCTCTACGCGCTTGCCAAGGCCCTCTGGGAGCTCGGCAAGCGCGCGGTGCCGCTGGTATCCGGCCGCGTTCCTTCCAAATTCGCCTTCATGGATCCGGACCTCATGATCCGCGGCCTGTCCCGGCGCGAGGACCTCGAGGAGGTGGCGGGCACCATGCTCGTCGTGCTCGACACCCATGACCCCCACTATCTCGGAACGATCTCCGACCTCCTGCTCGATTCCATGGCCACGGTGCTCTACATCGACCACCACGAACCGCGCAATTCGCCGCCGGAGCCGTCCTGGATCGACCCGACCGCCTCGAGCACCTGCGAGATGGTTCACGAGATCGTCACCGTGCTCGGGGCGAACCTGCCGCTCGATGCCGCCGAAGCCCTGTTCACCGGCATCGTCTACGACACCGGCTCGTTCATCTATTCGAAGACGAGCACGCGCACCTTCCGGGCCGGGCTCGATCTGGTCGGACGGGGAGTCCTGCCCTACGTCGTCCACGGCAAGATGTACGAATCGAGCTCGGTGGGCGCCCTGGTGCTCCAGAAACTCGCCCTGGCCAGCCTCGAGCTCCACGCCGGCAACCGCATAGCGGTCCAGACCATGACCAGGACGGACCTCGAGCGCTCGGGCGCACAGTACGAGGACGCCGAGGACCTGATCAACATCCCCCTCCAGGGCAAGACCGTCGAGGTGTCGGTGTTCCTCAAGCAGAACCTCGAGGGGATACTGCGCTGTTCCCTCCGGTCGAAGGGTTCGGTCAACGTCGCGCACATCGCCCAGAGCTTCGGAGGCGGCGGGCACCGCATGGCCGCGGGCTTCAAGGCGACGCTTCCGCTTGAACAGATGAAGCGGAAAGTGCTAGAACGGGTACTCGAAGCCCTCGAACGGGTCTAGGACAGGAAGCCCGCGCCAGGGAGGCGTCTGCCCTTCGACCGACCGGAAGCCAATGAAGCGATTCGCAGCCTTCACGTTCCTTTTCGCCGCGCTCGGCGTGGCGGCGACCCTCATCATCCTCATGGCCAGATCCGACTCGGTTTCCCCCGAGTCGTCGCCCTCCCCCGCGCGCCGGTCCATTGTCGACGCCACGGCGGGCGACGCGCCGGCATTCGAGACGACCTCGGCCGAAACCCGCCCCTCGGCCAACATTCCCCTGTCCGGAGCGGAAACCCTGCTCGACGTGCTGGCCTTCAACCTCGACGCCGACCAGGAAGACGAGCAGGTGCTGGTCGTCAAGCGCTCGGACGAGCTTCCGGTCCGCATCCTCGTGGCCGACTACGATCCCGAAGCGCGCGAATGGATCCGCTCCTGGGAAGGCGCCACCGCCGCGACCAAGATCAAGACCTTCCAGGTCACCGTCAACGACCTCGTGGGCGACCGCAACCTCGATCTCGTGTGCTCCGGCATGGACGAGGAAGGCGAGCAGACCTTGACCGTGTTCTGGCGTTCGGTGTCGACCGAGGAACCCGCCGCCTATGTCCGGATCGCGTCCATCAGGGCCGATTCCATCATCGTCGAGGAGACGGACCGCCCCGAAAGCTACAAGCTCGGACAGACGAACGGCGAGAGCTGGAAGATATCCGCCTACAGCCGCGACGAGGAATCCGAGAACCTGCTTGACCAGGTGCGCGAAACCTGGGCGTTCAGCTTCCGAGACGGCGTCTACGTGAGCGAGGGCCTCGAGAAGATTCCCGGGGCGCAGATAGAGCAGCGGACCATCGCGCGCCTCCTGACCGGCGACGCCGACGCCTTCGAGCGCTTCCTCGACGGCATCTGGTACCGGGAAACGGATTCCCCCAACGGTCCGAACGCGCGGCTCGTGGTGTTCGATCCCTTCGCCGACGAGATCCACTTCATCGCCGACGGCCTGATAGAATCGTACGGGTGGGAGGATTCCCACGCCACCAGGTACGGCATCTTCATCGGCGGCCGCAGCATGGCCGTGGCCTCGATGCGGCGCCTCATGGACGTGGAGCTCACCGGCTCGAACAGGGTGGGCCTGCGCATCTTCCAGGACCTGCGCATCAAGGCCGACATCAGCGAGCAGTGGAACGGCCGCTACCGCAAGATGGGGCCCGAGGACTCGGCCGCCTTCGCCAGGGAGCGCGCGCTGACGCTCGGCAGCGGACCGGCGCTGGAAGGCGACTGGACCGGCGCCGACGGGGCCGCCCTTTCCCTTTCCGCCAACGGCTTCGCGCGCGAGGTCGGCGGAGTCCGGACGAATGGCGGCAAGGCCGCGTTCTCGATGGGGGGCAAGACCATACTCCAGCTCAGGACTGTCCGCCAGGACGGCCTGGCCGGTCCCGTCGAGAATTTCGAGGTTCGCCTGAAGACAGGCATGACGGAAGGCAGCAGCATCGAAATCCTCGAGCTCGTCCCTGTACGCCTGGGGATGGACGGCTCCGAGCCCACGGGCGAGGACGCGAGCTCATGGACGCGCGCCGCTCCCTGAGCCGGCGGGCTCGCCGCCTCAGAACACTGGCCAGGCCTCGAAACCCGCGTCCTTCAGCCTGAGCAGGAGCGCCGCGGGATCGGTTCCTGCTGGAACGGGTACGAGCACCGCGAGGGCGGAAGCGGATCCCGGTCGATCGCGGCTTTCAAGCACAGTGTCGAAACCTTTCGCGTCCAGGGAAGCCGCCAGGCGTTCCGCGTTGGTGCGCTCGGCGAACAGCCCGACCTGATAGGCGCGCGGTCCCTCGACAGCCGTCGGCGCCGAGGCTGCGGCGGTCGGAGCAGGCGGGACGGAAGTCGTCGAGCCCGGACTCGGACCCGGACTCGGACTCGGACTCGGACTCGGGCGAGACGGTCCCGACGGACCGCTCTCCGTCGAGGCCTTCGCCGCCGCCGCGGGCCGAGGAAAGGCGAGATACCAGAACGGCGATACGGGAACGGCGCCCGAGGCCACGAGGGCCTCGGGACTTCCGGGATAATCCTTCGCAAGCGCCGCCGCCAGGCTCGCCCGGGCAGAACCGCTTGCGAGCGCCCACTCGAGCAGAAGGACCGATGACTTCCGCGCCGGATCCGAAGCCGCGGCCCTGAGCTGCTCGAGAGTGGAACGAGCCTGCTCCGGATCGCTTCCGCAAACCCCGGCCCATGCGACGACAAGAGCGGAGCGCCAGTCGAGGTTTGGATCTGTGGTGGAAAGCGCTGCCAGCTCGGCCATGGCGAGCGCGCGCTCGCACTCGCCCGCCTGGAGCCAGCACGCGGCGGCGGCGATGAGCGAGGCCGCGTCCGTCTTTCCGGGCAGCGCGGCCGCGGCTTTCCCGTGGCGTTCTGCCGCCTCGTCGAAACGGCCTGCCAACTCGAGCGTCGCAGCGGCGCGCGCCCAGGCTTCCTGCCGGGCCGCCGGATCGGCGAGCGCGGAGGCGAAGCGGTCCACGAGGTCGACGAGCTCTTCGACCGTCGCTGCAGCCTCGAGCGCGGAGGCGAAGGCGTCGGAGAAGCGGGCCGTGCCCTTCGCGGACTCGAGACCGGCGAGCCTCGCCGCGGCGTCTGTCGCGGAAGCCTCAGCGTGGAGCGCGGAAGGCATACCTGCGAGCAACACCGATGCCAACGCCCCGAGGGCGAGCGGAAGCCTCAGGATATTCCTCCCGGCCTTCAACGCGGCTCCGGCTTGTCCGCGCCGGCTTCTCCGGCGCCATCGCGATCCGAGCGGGCGCGCTTCCCGGCCCCGGATTTCCCGCGGCCGCGGGCTTCTCCGCTCGGGGCCGGCGTCCCGGCGGCGGGCAGTTGCTTCCGGCGCGAACGGAACGAGAAGGGGATCGAGACCGCCAACCCGAGCAGGAAGGAGCTCAGCATGGTCACGTAGACCGGTACTTCGGTGAATGTGACGAGGATGAGCGATACGTCCGCCGAATTCTCGAGGTTGAACCCGACGAAGGCCAGGATGAGGGCCACCGCCACGATGAACGCGATCAGTTTCCAGGGCATCAAGGCACCTCCACGGCGCGGAACGTATTGCCGCGCAGACCCGAAAGCCTCACGCGGGCGAAGGATCCGACCCTTGAGGACGGGCCGGGGAACACCACCATCATATCCTGCTGCGTGCGGCCGAGCAGCTCGTCCGCACGTTTTTTCGAAACGTCCTCTACGAGGACCTCCACTTCCGAGCCGACGAGGGCTTTCATCGACTCGCGCGAAAGCTCGCGCTGGAGAGCGATGACCCGCGCGAGCCGCTCCTTCTTGACCGCGTCCGGCACCTGGTCCGGCATGGTCGCCGCGGGCGTGCCCGAGCGCGGATTGTAGTGGTACGTGTAGGAGTACACGTAAGCGGCGCGCCGCATCAGGTCGAGCGTGTCCTCGACGTCATTTTCGGTTTCCCCGGGGAATCCCATGAGGATGTCGCTCGAAACCGTCACGCCCGGCACCCGCGCCTTGAGCTCGTCGACGAGGGAGAGGTAGGCCTCCCGGGTGTACTTGCGGTTCATGGCCGCGAGGATCCGGTTCGAACCGTGCTGGGCCACGAGGTGGACGTGGCGGCAGAAGAGCGGGTGCGAGGCGATGAGGTCCATGGTCCGGGAGTCGAAGTCCTTCGGGTGGCTCGTGAGGAAGCGGATCCACCGTATGCCGCCCTTGGCGCGCTTCTCGAGGAATCCCGCGACCCGCTCGAGGAGCGCGGGAAAGTCGAGCTCGGCGCCCTCTTCCTTCCAGCGGTAGGAGCTGACGTTCTGGCCGAGCAGGGTGACCTCGCGGATGCCCCGGTCCTCGAGCTCGGCGAGCTCCGCGATGATCGTTCCCGGATCGCGCGAGACCTCCCTGCCGCGGACGTACGGCACGATGCAGTAGGTGCAGAAGTTCTCGCAGCCGTGCATGATCGGCAGGAAGGAGCGGAAGCCGCCGGGCTCGTAGTAGGAGCTGGCGAAGGCGTAGGCGGGGCTCTCTTCCACCTCGTCCAGGCGCTTTCCGGAGGCGGCCGCGTCGAGCACGAGGCCGAAAGCCTGCTTCTGGAAGGTGCCGACGACGTAGTCGATGGCCGGTTGCCTCTCGCGCATTTCGCGCTTGAGGCGCTCGGCCATGCAGCCCGTGACGACGAGGGCGAAGGGGCGCCGCTTCTTGAGGGCGGCGTAGTGCGCGATGCGGCCCCAGGCGCGGTTCTCCGCCGTGATGCGCACCGAGCAGGTGTTGATGACGACCAGGTCCGCATGCTCCGCTTCGGCGGTCGCGGTCCAGCCGCGCTCGGCGAAGAGGAGCTCCAGCGCGGCGGACTCCGCCTTGTTCATCTGGCACCCGTAGGTTTCGATCAGGTAGGACGGCAGGGAAATCCTCCGTAAAAACGAAAGGCGCCCGGCGCTCGGCCGGACGCCGCGGCGCTCCAGGCTCCGCTGTTCAGGACCGGGACTTGAGGCCGCGCGCGAACTGGATCAGGTTCCAGACGCCGTAGGCGACCAGGGCGAAGCCGCCGAAGCCGAACAGGAAGGAGGTCAGGCCCTTGAGGAATATGCTCGCGAGGCCGAGGCCGCCCGCGCCCATCATGATGGCGCCGGTGGTCTTGTCGGTCCGCTCCCGACCCACGAGACCCATGATGCCGAGGAAGACGAGGCCGCCGGAGATGACCCAGCCGACCACGGGAAGGCCCACCAGGGCGTTGACGATCCAGAGGCCGACGCCGGCCCCCGTGGAGATGACGCCCTTCGTGCCCTTGGCGCGGAGCGTGGACGGATCGACGGGATACTCGTAACTCATCGTGATACCTCCGTGCGCCGCCGCCCCCGCGCCGGAAGCACCCCGTGCGGGCGTGGTCCCGGTCGCCGTACGGGACGGCGCGTGTCGAGCCAAAGATAACGAGAAATCCGGGCCGCGTAAAGCGCCGGCCGCTAATGCCTGAAGCAGCGCTGGCCGGTGAACTTCATGGCGGCGCCCGCCTCGTTGCAGGCCTCGATGACCTCGAAGTCGCGGAGCGAGCCGCCCGGCTGCACCACCGCGGAAATGCCTTCGCGGAGGCCGACGTCGACGCCGTCGCGGAAGGGGAAGAACGCGTCCGAGACCATCACCGCGCCGCGGAGGCCGCCGGAGAGCGACGCCACTTCCTCGTGGATCGCCGCCTTGACCACGGTATCCGCCTGGAGGTTCCACGGCGTTCCGGTGCGCTCGAAGCAGAGGCGGTCCTCGAGCTTGCGGTAGGCCTTGTCGCGGGCGATCTCCGCGACGCCCACGCGGTCCTGCTCGCCGGTGCCGATGCCGACGGTCGCGCCGTCCTTCACGTAGATGACCGAGTTGCTCGTCACCCCGGTCTCGACGAGCCAGCCGAAAAGCATGTCCTCGAGCTCTGCCGCGGAGGGTTCGCGCGCCACGCGGTACTCGCGGCCGTCCTTGACCGCCTCGGCGGGCAGGAAGTCCGCGACCGAGGCGACGCGGGTGCGGAACGAGGTCTGAACCACGAGCCCACCGTCGACGAGGGAGCGGAAATCGAGGACGCGGGCGGGCGCCCACTTTTCGAGGCGCGCGATCTCGGGGATGTGGATGATGCGCAGGTTCTTCCGCGCGGCGAGGAGGGCGAAGGCGCCCGGGGCGTATTCGGGGGCGGCCACCACCTCGCAGTAGCTTTCCGCGATGGCGCGCGCGGTTTCCGGGTCGAGCTCGCGGTTGACGACGACCGCCCCGCCGAAAGCGGCGATCCGGTCCGCCATGAAGGCCTTGCGGTAAGCTTCCTCGAGCGTGGCCGCGCGCGCGACGCCCGAGGGATTGTTGTGCTTCATGACCGCGCAGGCCGGCGTCGCGGAGAGGTGACGGAGTATGGAAAGACCCGAGTCGACGTCGGTCAGGTTGGTCTTGCCCGGGTGCTTGCCCGACTGCAGGAGCTCCGCGGACGAAACGAGCGAACCGTCCGCGGCCAGCACCTCGCCCCCCGCGAGCGCTACGTTACCGTCGAGAGGGCGGTAGAGCGCGGCGCCCTGGTCCGGGTTCTCGCCGTAGCGCAAGCCCTTCCGCTCGCCGTCGACCACCCAGGTGGCCTTCTCGTAATGGAAGGCGACGCGCCGGCCGCCCTCGTCGTGGAAGGCGATCTCGAGGCGCGCCGGGAAGGCGTCCTCCGCGAATTCGCGATACATGGCTGACAGCGGGGAGCCTTTCATGCGGTCACGATACCGGCGCCGTTCCGCCCGGGTCAAGCCTCGGGACGAGGCCGGCGCTCCGTCTCAGGCCAACTCGTAGGCTCCGGCGGAGTCGCTTGCGGTGCGAAGCTCCATCCAGCGGGCGATGGCCTCGTCGTAGCGGGCGACCAGGCGGAACGCGGCGGCGGCGAGCGTGGCGCGCGTGGCGAAGGAGAGGCGCCCCCCAGTGGCGCGGAGTTCCGCGAGCAGGGCCGGGTACTGGCCGGGGGAAGAGACGGCGCCGACGCGCAGGTGGTTCTTCGCCGCCGCGCGCAGCATGGCCGGCCCGCCGATGTCGACGTGCTGGCGGAGCTCCTCGGCTCCGGCGCCGGAGGCGAGCGCTTCTTCGAAGGGATAGAGCGAGGCCACGACGAGGTCGAAGGCCACCGCCCCGTGCCGCGCCAGGTCCGCCTCGTGGGCGGCGTTCCCTTCCTCCGCGAGGAGCCCGAGGTAGATCTTCCAGTCGAGAGTCTTGACGAGGCCGCCCTGCATCTCCGGCTGGCCCGTGTAGTCGCTCATGGCGACGAGGGCGCGCTCCGCTTCCGGACCGGCTACCGCGAGGGTCGAGCGGAGCAGCGAGTACGTGCCGCCCGTGGAATGGATGCGGACGCCGGGGCAGGCCGAGACGAGCCCCGCGGCGAGCACGGAAAGCTCGCGCTTGTCTGACACGGAAACGATAACGTTGCGGACCGGCACCAGGTCGCGGACGCGGCGGACTTCATTGAACGGCATGGCTCCTCCTCGATCCGGCTCCGGGCCGGGCACGGTCATGCGAATGGAGGCGCTTCCTCAATCCTCGCCGTCCTCGTCCGACTCGACCATCTCGAGCGACTCGTGCGCGGGCGGATATTCGGCGAACGCGTAGGCGGAATGAGCGTGGATGCTCTCCTGGTTCTCGGCCTCGACGGTGAAGGAGCGGAAGAGGCCCATGTCGCGGACGCGCGTGGTCGCCTCCCGCACCACATCTTCCACGAAGCGCGGATTGTCGTAGGCCTTCTCGGTCAGGAGCTTCTCGTCCTCGCGCTTCAGGAGCGTGAAGACGTCGCAGGAGGCGCTGGACTCGAGTGCCTCGATCAGGTCCTCGATCCAGAAGAAGTGGCCGACCTCCACGTCGACGGTGACCATGCCGCGCTGGTTGTGGGCGCCGCGCTCGCTGATGGCCTTGGAGCAGGGACAGACCGTCTGGACCGGCACCGAGACCGAAACGCGGAATTCCTTGCCGCCGCCCCAGGCGCGCCCGGAGAAGGCGCAGTCATAGGCCATGACGCTTTTCTGCCCCGAGGCAGGCGCGGTCTTCTCGACGAAATAGGGGAAGCGCACCGTGGCGTAGGCGGTCTCCGCGTGCAGGGCCTCGCGGATCTCCTCGACCATGCGCATGAACTTCGGCATCGACAGGTCCGCGCGGTGTTCGTTGAACACCTCTATGAAGCGGCTCATGTGCGTGCCCTTGAAGGCGTGCGGCAGGTCGGCGAAGAGGTCGACCGTGGCGCTGGCGTGCTGGACGCCGTTCGCCTTGTCGAGCACGGTCACCGGGTAGCGGACGCCCTTGACGCCGACCTTCTTGATCGGGATTCGCCGGAGGTCCGGCATGCTCTGTACGTCGATCACGATGCGCGGAGCATAGCGCGAAGGCCGAGCGGCGGGGAAGCCCCGTCCGGGGGCCTCAGCGCGCCGTGCCAGAGGCTCAGTTCCGCACGCCCAGGGTCCGCTCCGCGGCCGTCACCGTGTTGTCGAGCAGCATGGTGATGGTCATTGGCCCCACCCCGCCGGGCACGGGCGTGATGGAGCCGGCCACCTTCGCGGCCGCCTCGAAATCCACGTCGCCCACCAGGCGGAAGCCCTTGGGCGCGTCGGGCGCCTCCACGCGGTTGACGCCGACGTCGATGACGCAGGCGCCGGGCTTGATCATGTCGGCGCTCACGAGTCCGGGCCGGCCCGCGCAGGCCACCACGATGTCGGCGCGCCTCACGTGGGCGGCGAGGTCGCGCGTACCCGTGTGGCAGACCGTCACCGTGGCGTTGGCGGATTTCTGGAGGAGCAGGTTGGCGAGGGGCTTCCCGACGATGTTCGAGCGGCCGACGACGACGACGTCCGCCCCGTCGAGCTTGACCCCGGCGCGTCCGATGAGCTTGACGATGCCGTGCGGGGTGCAGGGCGGGTAGCAGTCCTCGCCGAGCACGAGCCTGCCGACGTTGACCGGAGTGAAACCGTCCACGTCCTTCTCGGGCGCGATGGCGGCGACCACCTTGCGCTCTGAGATGTGCTTCGGGAGGGGCAGCTGCACGAGGATGCCGTGTATCTCCGGGTCGCGGTTGAACGCCTCGACGAGGGAAAGGAGTTCCGCCTCGGCCGCGTCGGCGCTGAGGCGCCGTTCGATGGAGCGCATGCCCGCCTCGGCGCAGGCCTTCTCCTTTCCGCTCACGTAGGACACGCTGGCGGGATCGTCCCCGACCAGGATGACGGCGAGCGCGGGCACGACGCCCCGGCCCGCGAGCGCTTCGACCCGCTTCGCGATTTCCGCGCGCAGATCCTTCGCGAGAGCCTTTCCATCGATGATAGCGGCCGGCATGCTGTCTCCTTCACGATCCTCGATCTCAAGGCATTTTATACGGAGAAGGCGGATCTGTCTCAGTGAATGATCTTGGAACGGACTGTCCTTTGCTTTGTGACATTGTGCCTCTGTGTGAGGTAGCGGGAAAGCATCACACAAAGGCACGAGGACACAGAGGTCGGCAAGGAGGGAGTCTCGCCGGAGCCATGTTCGCGCAACGTCATGATGCTTGTCCCTTGAAGCACAATTTCATATACTGGCGTAAACCGGTTTAGCCGCGTAGCGGCAACGTGAAGGAGTGACTTTTGGCCAGCGACACGCCCGCTTCCCTGCGGGGACAGAGCATCTACCAGGTATTCATCCGCAACTATTCCCCTGAGGGCAGCTTCGACGCCGCCCTGCCCGCCCTCGACGCGGCGGCGCGCATGGGCTTCGACATCGTCTACCTGGCGCCCGTCCACCCGATCGGGGAGGAGAAGCGCAAGGGCACGGTCGGCAGCCCCTACGCCATCTCGGACTATCGCGCCATCGATCCGGCCCTCGGCGGCGAGGCCGGCTTCAGGCGCTTCCTCGACGCCGCGCACGAGAAGGGCCTCAAGGTCATCATCGACGTGGTCTACAACCACACGAGTCCCGATTCGGTGCTTGTCCGCGAGCATCCCGAGTGGTTCTGGAAAGGCCCGGAGGGAAAGCCCGCCCCCCGCAACGAGCTGTGGTCCGACGTGGTCGACCTCGACCATTCAAACTCCGAGCTCCGCGAGTACCTCATCGCGACGCTCGAAAAATGGACGCGCTTCGGAGTCGACGGTTACCGCTGCGATGTGGCCAGCCTCGTGCCGGTGGAATTCTGGGTGGCCGCCCGGAAGCGCTGCGCCGCGATCCGCCCGACGCTGTGGCTGGCCGAGAGCACACACAAGGAATTCGTCTTCCGCATGAGGCGCCGTGGCTTCTACGCCGCGAGCGATCCGGAGCTGCACGAAGCCTTCGACATAACCTACGACTACGACGGCCGCCACGAGCTCGACGACGCGCGGGCCGGGAGGAAGCCGCTTTCGGTCTACCTCCACCACCTGTTCCTCCAGCAGTGCATGTACCCGGCCACGGCCGTCAAGGCGCGCATGCTCGAGAACCACGACCAGCCCCGGGCGGCGCGGCACTTCGGGAAGGGTCCCGCGCTGCGGAACTGGACCGCGTTCATGATGCTCGCGGAAGGCACTTTCTTCGCCTACATGGGCCAGGAACTGGCCATCGAGGAACGGCCCAGCCTCTTCGAGAGCGATCCGGTGGACTGGACGAAGGGCGACGCGGCCTTCGAGGCCTGGTTCGCCACGGCGCACGTCGCGACGAAGGCGGTCCGCGCCCGGGAGCCCCTGTTCGACGCCCGCGAACTCGCCTCGGGCATCGTGCTCGTGGAACGCCGGGGCGGTACCAAGCCGGTCGCTGCGCTGCTCAACCTGGAGGGGCGGAGCGGGAAGCTCGAGCTGCCCTTCCCCCTCGCGGGAACGGAGCTGCTTTCGGGCGCGAAGGTCGAGCTCTCCGGCTCCATCGAGATCCCGGCGGAGCCGTTCGTGGTGGAACTCGCCAGATAGTCCGACGCGCTCGCGGGAAGGACTGCGGTCCTTCCCGCCGCGGCGCGGCTCAAGCCTTGGAGAACTTCGCCAGCCCCGCGAGGAAATTCCTCAGGAACTGGTCGAGGCAGGGCTTGTAGTTCTTCTGGTCCTTGCGGCGGAAGAGCGCGGAGAGTTCGCCCTTCGACACCTCGACGCCCGCGAGCTTCAAGATGCCCAGCAGGTCCTCCTCCTTGAGCTCGAGCGCGACGCGGAGCTTCTTGAGGACCAGGTTGTTGTCGAGGAGCTCGGCGCGCGCCGGTGCCGGGGCGGCGCCCGGTGCCGCCTCGCGCGGTCCGCGGCGCTTGACCACGAGGCCGTCGAGCAGGGCGCCGAGCGAGGCCATGTCGCATTCGGCGTAGCCGGGCTCCTCCTCCTTCCGGAACCAGGCCGCGAGGGCGGGCGCTGCGGCCGGCTTTCCGCCGAGCTCGAGCAGCTCGAGCATGTCCTTGTCCGAAAGGCGGAGGGCGTAGCGCAGGCGCTTCAAGATGTCGTTGTAGTTCATGGTTCCTTCCTTGTTGGATCCTTGTAGAAGAGTCCGCGGCTTTTCGGCCGGATCTCGGAGGGGCGGCCGGACTCGAAGGCCTCCCGAACCGACCTTGCGCGATCGGGGTTTCTCCGGTAGCCGGGCGAGTCCGGGTTGGCGGCGCGCGCGACCTGGAGGGCCTGCATGGCCTCGAAGGCCGCGAGCAGCTGGCCGGGACGCTCGTAGCGGTCGAGGCCGGCCGAGTCGAGCGCCGCCATGAGCTCGTGCACGGCCTCGAGCGTGGAGAGGCAGAGCTCGTGGGGCTGGCGCTTGATGACCCAGCGGCTCCGCTCGCGCGGCGTGAACATGAGCCGTGGCAAGGCCTGGAGCGTGGGGCTCAGGCGGAGCATCTTGCGGGCGAGCGGCCAGGTGGCGTCGAGCAGGATGACGAGGAGCCGCCTGCCGTCGAGC
>JAKLEE010000055.1 GCA_022703215.1 Spirochaetota bacterium
CAGCCTCGCCAGTCCCGCCCGACTTGTAGATGGCCTCCACGAGCTCGACCACGGCGCGGCCTTCGCGCGCCGTGACGGCGCTCTCGCGGCCAGAGCGCACGGCTTCGGCGAAGTCGCGGATCTGCAGGGCGTGGAAGTGCTCGGTGGGGTCGATGGACGCGAACCAGGCGGCATCCTCGGCCTTCCAGCGCGCGAGCTCGCCTTCCTCGCCGGGGACGGTCCAGAGGTCGACGTAGGGCGCCTCGAGGACGCCGGTCATGCCGGCCACGAACATGGCGCCGCCGTCGGTCTGCACGCCGGCCGAAGCCCCGTTCGAGCCGTGCGCGTGGACGCGGGCGTAGAGCCCGGGCTTCTGCGAGTTCGACACGGTGATGGACGCGAGCGCGCCCGAGGCGAAGCGGACGCTGGCGACGGCCGTGTCCTCCACTTCGATGTACGGGTGGTTCAGGTTGGCCCAGTAGGCTTTCACCTCGACGGCCTTGCCCATGAACCAGAGCAGGATGTCGAGCGGGTGGGGCGCCTGGTTCACGAGGACCCCGCCGCCTTCGCCCTTCCACGAGCCGCGCCAGGGGTCGGAGCGGTAGTAGGCCTCGTCGCGCCAGCCGAGCATGACCGCCTCGCCGAGGACGGGCGTCCCGAGCTTGCCAGAGTCGATGGCGTCCTTGACGCGGCGCACGCTCGGGTACCAGCGCCGCTGGCTGAAGGCGCCGAGCGTGCGGCCCGCGCGGGCGGCCGCCGCGATCATGGCGTCGCACTCGGCCACGTTGAGCGCCAGGGGTTTTTCCACGAGGACGTGGGCGCCCGCGCCGAGCGCCGCTATCGCATGCTCCGCGTGGAGCGGGTGGGGCGTCGCGACGAGCGCGAGGTCGAGCTTCTCGCGCTCCACCATCTCCGCGACGAGCGCGTAGCCCGAGCCGCCGAATTCGCGCGCGAACGCGTCGGCCTTGCCTGCGTCGCGGCCGCACGCGGCGACGAACACGCAGTCCGGATCGAGCGAGAGCATGCGCGCGTGCGTGCGCGCGATCTTCCCGTAGCCGATGACGCCGGCCCTGAGCTTGCTCATGACTTTTCTCCCGCGCGCTTGGCGCGCAGCGTATCCATGAAGGCGCCGAGCCGCCTTTCAAGGCTTTCCGCCTTCCTGATTTCCGCGTCGGACTCGATGCGCGCCATGCCGCTCTCCTTGCCCGGGGGGCGGGGATGGGAAAGCCGAAAGGGAAGGGGCAGAGCCCCTTTCCTTTCGGAGGGTTCCTACGGTTCGAGGATGACCTTGAAGAGGCCCTTTTCGCGGGCGTAGAGGCGCGCGAACCAGGCGGCGCCTTCGGAGAGCGGGGCGACGGCGGAGACGAGGGGGTCGATGTCGAGCCGGCCGCGCGCCATGAGCTCGAGGGCGGCGGGGTACTCGCCCGCGATGGCGCAGGAGCCGAGGAGCGAGATCTGGCGCGTCACGACGGACTGCAGGGCCAGCTCGATCTTCGGGCTGGCGTTGCCCACCAGGACCACCTGGCCGCCCTTGCGCGTCGCCTCGACGGCGGTGGCGATGGGCGCGGTGGCGCCGGCCACCTCGAAGGCCACGTCGACGCCGCGGCCGCCCGAGGCTTCGCGGACTCTCGCGACTACATCGCTCTCGCGGGCGTCGAAGGCGGCGTCGGCGCCGAAGGCGAGCGCGGTCTCGAGCCGGCCCGGGTCGACGTCGACCGCGATTATTTTCCCGGCCGTCATGTTCCGGACGATCTTGAGGAGGATGAGGCCGATGAGGCCGGCTCCGACGATGGCGACCGAGTCGCCGGGCTTGAAGCGCGGCAGCGAGGCCGCGTGCATGGCGACGCCGACGGGCTCGGCCATGGCGGCGCGCGCGAAGGAGAGGCCCTCGGGCAGGCGGAAGAGGATGCGCGCGGGCACGACGACGTATTCGGCGAAGGCGCCGTCCAGCTTGTACTCGTCGCACGAGACGCCGAGCACCTTGCGGCGATCGCAGAGGTTGACGTCGCCGGAGCGGCAGGCGACGCACTCGCCGCACCAGACCGTGGAGTCGAAGGTGACGCGGTCGCCGACTTTCCAGCCGGCGGCCGCCGCGGCGCCCCCGAGCGCGGCGATCTCGCCCGCGGCCTCGTGGCCCATGATCAGGGGAGGCATGCGCCGGCCGGTCGAGCCGTCCATGCCGTGCACGTCGGAGCCGCAGATGCCGACCGCCTTCACCCGCACCAGCACCTCGTCGCTCGCGGAGGGTTTCGGGTCGGGCGCATCGCGGTAGGCGAACGTTCCGTATGCTTCGAGGACGAGGGCTTTCATGGGCGACTCCTTGCAGGGGGGGGCGGCGGCGTGCCCCGATTTGCGCTTGGCGCTTGAAAAGGGAGCGGCCGTCCCGGGAGGCTTCGGTCCGGGGCGGCCGCGAAGGGCTGCTAGGCGTTGTAGGTGCTCGTGCGCGTCTCCGCGAGATTGCCGGTCCAGTCGGTATGGAAGACCTCGCCGCCCTTCGCGTCGACGCGCTCGTAGCCGTGGCTGCCGAAGAAGTCGCGCTGGGCCTGGAGGAGGTCGGCGGGCAGGCGCGCCGAGCGGTAGCCGTCGTAGAACGAGAGGGCCGCCGCGTGCGCCGGAACCGGGATGCCCGCGAGCGCGGCCTTGGCCACCACGCGGCGCAGGGCGCCTTCGCTCCGCTCGAGGGTCTTCCGGAACCAGGGCGCGAGCAGGATGGAGCGGATTCCGGGCTCCGCCTCGAAGGCTTCGCGGATGCGGTCGAGGAAAACCGAGCGGATGATGCAGCCGCCGCGCCAGATGCGCGCGGTGGCGGCGGGCTTGATGCCCCAGCCGCGCTCCGAGTCGGCGGCGCGGATGAGGAGGTAGCCCTGCGCGTACGACATGATCTTGGCCGCGAGCAGGGCGAGGCGGAGGTCCTCGAGCTCGGCGTCGGACGGCCGCGCGGGTTTCGGCGCCGGTCCGGGCAGGACCTTGGCGGCGGCTGCGCGGTCGTCGCGGAGGGCCGAGAGGAAGCGCGAGAAGACCGCCTCGGTGATCAGGGTAAGGGGGATGCCCGACTCGAGGGCGGCCTGCACGGTCCACTTGCCCGTGCCTTTCTGGCCGGCGGCGTCGACGATCTTCTCCACGAGGGGCGCGCCGTCCGCGGCCTTGACCGGCAGGATGCGCGCGGTGATCTCGACCAGGTAGCTCTCGAGCTCGGTGCGGTTCCACGCGGCGAAGGCCTGGCCCGCCTCGGCGGCGCTCCAGCCGAAGGCGGCGCGCATCAGGTGGTACGACTCGCCGATCAATTGCATGTCGCCGTACTCGATGCCGTTGTGCACCATCTTGACGAAGTGCCCGGCGCCGCCGGGTCCCATCCAGTCGACGCAGGGGCTGCCGTCGGGCGCCTTCGCGGCGATGGCCTCGAGGATGGGTTTGAGGCTGCCCCAGGCGGCCGGATCGCCGCCGGGCATCAGCGAGGGGCCGTGCCGCGCGCCTTCCTCGCCGCCCGAGACGCCCATGCCGACGAAGATGAGGCCCTTCTCCTTGAGCGCCGCGGCCCGCCGCTCGGAATCGGCCCAGAGCGAGTTGCCGCCGTCGATCAGGATATCGCCCGGCTCGAGCAGGGGGACCAGGTTCGCGATCTGCTCGTCCACCGGGGCGCCTGCCTTGATGAGGAAGAGGATGCGCCGCGGCCGCTCGAGCCCGGCGACGAGGCCTGCGAGGTCGTAGGCGGCCGCGAGGTTCGGCCGCCCGGCCTCGCTTTCGGCGAAGGCCCGGGTCTTGGCCGCGGTGCGGTCGTAGGCCATGACGCGGACGCCCGAGTCCGCCATGTTGAGGATCAGGTTGCGGCCCATGACGCCGAGGCCGAACACCGCTATCTGGCTTGCCATGCTGAGCTCCTTCGCGCCGTTCCGCGGAAAGCGGATCTTTCTGGGCAGGAGGCGGCGACGCTGAACCGCTCCTTCCTTGGATTTCAGGTCCTGCGGCGGGCTATGGCGCCGCGCATGTGCTCGAGCCTGTCGATGCCCTCGCCGCCGAGGCGCTCCATCACGCCGACATAGAGGGCGTCTATTATGGAAAGTTGGGCGATGCGGGCGGAGAAGGCCTCTGAGGCAACGGTTGATACGGGGGCCGAGGAGAGGAGGAGTATGTCGGCCATCCGGGCCAGCGGAGATCGCGGATAGCTCGTCAGGACGAGCAGGGTCGCGCCCTCGCGCTTGAGCTCCTCCGCCAGGGCGAGGGCGTCCTTGTTGGCGCCCGTGTGCGAGACGAGCAGGGCGAGGTCGCCCTCGCGGGCCTGGCTGGCCAGCATCAGCTGAAGGTGGTAGTCCTCCGCGAAGCGGCACTGTACGCCGGAGCGCAGCAGCTTGTGGAACGCGTCGAGCGCGACGACCGCCGAGCCGCCCAGGCCGAGCAGCAGGACGCTCCGCCGGGCGGCTATCAGGTCCGCGGCGCGGTCGAGGGCGGCTCGGTCGAGGTGGCGCAGGGTTCGCTCGAGGGCTTCGATGTTGGTGCGGAAGACGATGTCCGCCGCGGGGAGCGAGCCGCTTTCGCGGACCTCCTCGGCCTTCGAGGGCAGGGCCGCCTCGTAGACCATGCGCCGCGGCTCGACGGTCTCGGTCGCGAGAGCGATGCGGAACTGCTGGTAGCCGTCGTAGCCGAGCTTGCGGACGAAGCGGAAGAGGGTGGATTCCGAGACGCCGATGCGCTCGGCGAGCTCCTCGATGCTCGGTTCCACGGCGTCGGCGGGATTCGCCAGCACATGGTCGGCCACCTGCCGTTCCTTGCCGGTGAGCGACGCGAGCCGCGCGTGGATCTCGTAGAGGCAGCTTCTTCTCGGCATGGTCCCACCTTGGCGTGTAGCATAGTCTGAAAGTAATTTTCTATCAATTGGCAAAAATATTCTTTTTTCCTTGACCCGTTGGGCAAGGGGGCTGATACTCCATTGATAGGCGCTTCTCGCGCCAGCTTTAGGAGGCTAGGGATGAAGAAGATTCTGGTCGCGGCCCTGCTCGTCGCGGTCGCGGTATCCATGGTCGGCGCCCAGGGCACGGTCCGCGTGCTGCTCGCCAACCATCCGTACGCCGAGGTCCTCAAGACCCTCGTGCCCGAGTTCGAGAAGACCTACGGCATCAAGGTGAACGTCGAGAGCTACGACGAGAACCAGCTGTCGTCCAAGCTCATGACGGAGTTCGCGACGCGCATGTCGACGGTCGACGTCTTCATGACGCGCCCGCTGCAGGAAGGCAAGCTCATGTACCTGAACGGCTGGTACGAGAACCTGAGCCCCTACCTCAAGGACTCGAAAAAGACGCCCAAGGACTTCGACTTCGCGGATTTCGCTCAGTCGGCCGTCGGCGCTTCCACCTATGCCAAGAACCAGTACGCCATCCCCCTCGTCACCGAGTGGGAGGTGCTGTACTACCGCACCGACCTCTTCGCCGCGGCCGGCCTCAAGCCGCCGACCACGCTCGCCGAGCTCGAGGCAGCCGCCAAGAAGCTGACCGATCCTTCCAAGGAACAGTACGGCATCGTGTCGCGCGGCCAGCGCGGCGCCAACGTCACCCAGTTCTCGAGCTACCTCTACGCCTTCGGCGGCGACTTCCTCAAGGACGGCAAGGCCGTCTTCAACACTCCCGCCGCGCTCGAGGCCTTCAAATACTACGGCCGCATCCTCAAGAACTACGGACCGCCCGGAGTCACCGGCATGAGCTGGGCCCAGGGCCTCGCGCTCTTCCAGGCCGGCAAGGTGGCCATGTGGACCGACGCCTCGGTCTTCCTCGGCCAGGCCCGCGATCCGTCCAAGTCCGTGGTCGCCGACAAGGTCGGCGTGGCCGCGTTCCCCGCCGGACCCAAGGCCAACAAGCCCTACTTCGTCACCTCGTGGGCCATGGCCATCGCCAAGCAGTCCCGCAACAAGGAGACCGCCTACAAGTTCCTGACCTGGGCGACCAGCAAGGAAGTCCTCAAGAAGGCCATGGTCGACAAGGGCCTGACCGTAGCGCGCAACTCGCCTTGGGCCGACCCGGCCGTGCTCGCCCTCTTCGACAAGCAGCTGGCCGCCACCGCCACCGCCACCATCCCCCTGGCCACCGGCTACGACCGCCCGCTCATGACCGCGGTCGGCGAGGCCCGCGACGCCATCGGCGAGGTTATCGTGGCCGCCATCGAATCCGGCGGAACCGCCGACCTCACGGCCCAGGCCAACGCCGCGGTCAAGAAGGTGAACGAACTGCTCGACGCCGCCGGCGAGCTCGGCAAGTAAGCCGACCCGGCGGGAATCCGCGTGGCGGGCCAGGGGAACGACAGGCTTCCCCGACCCGCCGGGGCCGTGCCGGAAGCGCGCAAGCCTTCCGGCGCGGCCCGTGTTCAATCCCAGCGCCCGTCCCGTATCGGGGCGGCTCGGCTCATGCCTTCCCAAGGTATCCTTTTGCACGGAGGTCGGGCATGCTCGACGGCAAATTCCTAGACCGGCACGCCAAGGTCCTGTTCCCGCTGCCGGCGGTCCTGTTCACCCTGGCCCTGATGGTCTTCCCCGTCCTCTACACCCTGTGGGTCAGCTTCACGAACTGGAACCTCGCCTCGGGCCTGCCTCCCCGCTTCGTCTGGTTCAAGAGTTACGCGACCGTGTTCGCCGAGCCCCGCTTCTGGGGCGCCTTCGTGCGCACGCTCTATTTCACCGGCATAGCGGTCGCCGCCGAGACCGTGCTCGGCGTCGTCTGGGCCCTGGTACTGAACCGCGAGTTCGTCGGGAAGCGGACGATCAAGGCCATGATGCTCCTGCCCCTCGTCGCCACCCCGGTGGCCATCGGCATCGCGTGGACCCTGTTCTACGAACCCACAATCGGCATCGCGAACTGGGCGCTCAAGCTCTTCGGCCTCCAGGGCTCGCGGTGGATAGCCGACCCGGATTTCGTCCTTCCCGCCTTGGCCATCATCGACGTATGGCAGTGGACTCCCCTCATCGCGCTCATCACCCTGGCCGGGCTCGCGGGCCTCTCGCAGGAGCCCTACGAGTCGGCCCGCGTCGACGGCGCGAACGGCTGGCAGATCTTCTGGCACATCACCCTGCCGATGGTGGCGCCCGCGGTGCTGACCGCTGTGCTGCTCAGGTCCATCGACGCGCTCAAGACCTTCGACATCATCTACTCCACCACCCAGGGCGGCCCGGGCTTCGCGTCGGAGACGCTCAACATCTACTCCTACAACCTCAGCTTCAACTATTTCAGGCTCGGGCAGGCGGCCGCCTCGCTGGTGTTCCTGTTCGCCCTGGTGCTTTCGTTCAGTGCCCTGGTGGCCCGACTGCGCCGCCGGCTGGGCCTCTAGGAGGACGACGTGAAGAAAATCGCCGGAAAGCTGGTCTTCGCGCTGCTCGTCCTTTTCATCGTCATTCCCGTCGCCTTCCCGCTGATTTGGATCCTCATGTCCAGCTTCAAGACGCAGGTCGACATCACCGCCTCGCCGCCGCGCTGGCTCTTCGAGCCCACCCTGCAGAACTACGAGAAGGTCTTCCGCGAGCAGGACTTCCTCAAATTCTTCATCAATTCCACCATAGTCGGCGTCTCGGCCACCCTGGTCTCGCTGGCGCTCGGGCTGCCGGCCGCCTGGTCCATCGCGCGGTTCAAGCAGACCAAGCTCAACCTGCTCATCCTCGTGGCGCGCATCATGCCGGGCATCGCGCTGCTGCTGCCGTGGTTCCTGATCTTCTCGCGCCTCGGGCTCATCGACTCCTACACGGCGCTCGTCATGGCGCACGTCATACTCGGGTTGCCGCTCGTGGTGTGGATCATGTCGAGCTTCTTCGAGCAGGTGCCGCTCGAGATCGAGGAATCGGCGCGCGTCGACGGCGCCACGCGGCAACGCACCTTCCTGTCGATCATCCTGCCCATTTCGAGCCCGGGCGTCGTGACGGCCACGACCCTCTCGTTCCTCTTCTCGTGGAACAACTTCATGTTCTCGCAGGTGCTGTCGATGGAACGGACACGCACCCTGCCGATAGCGGTCTACAACTTCGTGTCGTACGCCGAGATCGACTGGGGAGCGGTCATGGCCGCCGCGGTAGTCATCATCGCGCCTGCGATCGTCCTGACCATGTTCTTCCAGAAGTATGTCATCCGCGGCCTGACCATGGGGGCGGTGAAAGGGTAGGCGCGAAAAGGCCGGTAGGCCTTTTCGCGGCGACGAAGCCTGTGGCTTCGTCGATCCACAGGAACCGGCCTGCGGCCGGCGCCGTAGGCCTTTTCACGGCGACGAACTTCGTTCGTCGATCAACCGGAGCCGGCCTGCGGCCGTCGCTACGCGCCCTTCGCGGGAAGGCTAGGAAATGGATTCGGCGCGCGAGGCCAGTTCTGCGATGCGCTCCCGGGTGGCCTCTCCGATTTCGCGGACGCGGGCCGCTTCCCCGACGATGGCGCCGAAGGACGCAGCGGCTTCCTCGACCTTGCCGGCCACTTCGCCGATGCCTCCCGCCACCCGCCTGATGAAGGCCGAGCCTTCGGCGGAGGCCGCCTGGCTCGAGTCGAGGGCGCGCGCGCTCGAGCGCGACGCCTCGCGGAGCGACTGGACCGCGTGGTCGATCTCGCCGGTGCCGGCGGCGACCTCGGCGATGGCCCTGCGGATTTCCGCCATGCCTTCCGCTACCGAGTCGCTTTCCCTTGATATTTCCCCGAACACGCCCGCGATGCCCGAGCTCGCCTGGTCTGCCGCGCCTACGCCCGCCACCACCTGCGAAATGTTGAGCTCGATGCGCTTGGCGTTCTCCGCGGTGGAAGCCGCCAGCTGGCGTATCTCGCCTGCGACCACGGCGAAGCCCTTGCCCGCCTCGCCGGCGCGGGCCGCCTGGATGGCCGCGTTCATGGAAGCAGGTTGGTGCGTTCCGAGATGTCGCCGATGAGCCCGACGATGCCGGAAATGCCGCTCGCGGCTTCGCCGAGGGTTCCGAGCACTTGGCGTACCTTCGAGAGTTCCGACCGCGCCTTGCCCACGCCTTCGGACAACGCGGCCGCCTGGGCGGAACGGTCCTCGGCGATGCGGTCGATGGAGCGGATGGACGCGTTCATCTGTTCGACCGCGGCGCCGGTCTCCTCGACGACCGCCGCCTGGGAATCGAGGGCTTTCCGGATGACCGCCGCGTCGGCGTCCATGCGGGCGTTGATCGTCGCGCCCCGTTCGGCGTCGGCGCCGAGCTCGGTCGCCCGCTTTCCGGCAGAGGCCAGTATCCCCTCGATGCGGCGGACGGCCTCCTCGGTGGTGCGGGCGCTGCGGGCCAGCGCCTCGCCGGATTCGGCGGAGGTGCGGCCGGAATCGGCGAGGCCCGCGAGGCGCTCGGCGCGTTCCGCGGCGGCGAGCCCCTCCGCCTCGAGCTTGCCCATGACGCGCTTCGACAGGCGCATGAGGAGCCAGGCTATGGTGGTGCCGAGCGCCTGGATCAGCAGCACGACGATGAGGACGGACAGGATCTCCGCGTCGTCCTTGCCGGTCTGCCGGCGCAGCTCGAACCAGAACGCCAGCTCCGCGACGACGGACGCGGCGCCCAGGGCGGGAATCAGGACGGGACGATCGCCGAGCAGGGTCGCGACCAGCAGGACGGCCTGCATGGTCATGCCGAGGGCGTAGAGCCGGAGATGGTCCGGGTAGAAGCCGGCGGTCATCATGGCGACGAGGCCGACGAAGGCCGCGCCGATGGTGAAGGCGCTCGAGAAGTGGTAGCGTCCCTTTACGAGCAGGAAGGCGCTCCCCGCCATGGACAGGGCGGTGACGGCGGAGATGCCGATGTTCCAGGGGCGTTCACCGAGGAGCGCGCCCGAAACCGCGAACACGCCCGCAAGGGCCGCCATCACCGCGTCGATGACGAAGACCACGAAGGCCTTCTCCCGCACGACGACGGGGGCAGTCGCGTAGGCAGACAGTATCCTGGTCCTGATGCGTCCGGCGCGAGGCGCCGCGCCCGAGGTCGCGCTAAGGGTTTTCATAGGTGATTCCAGTTTACGCGTCCGGCGGAAAGGCGGGCAAGGAAGGCCGTCCGCGGATTGACTGCCGGCCTCGGGACGACGAACATGGATGCATGGCCGAAGACGGAAGGAACAGGCTCGAGGAGCTCCACCGGCCGGCGCTCGCCGTCGTGCTGCGCTACGCGGCCTTCGGCGCCGCCTGGATAGTGCTCTCCGAGGGCTTCCGCGCCCGGATCCGCGCCATGAGCCTGGTGCATGACCAGCTCTACCGCTCGGGCGACCTCGAGAGCGTCTCGATGGCGGATTACGTCGACGCCCTTCTCTCGAGCCTGTGCGACAGGGAAGGCGGGTGCGCCTTCGAGAACCGCTGCGGCCGGGCGATGTTGCGCCTCGACGACGCCGTTCCCTTCGGCCTCCTTTTGACCGAGCTCGCGCTCAACGCCCTCGCCCATGCGGGACCGAAGGCGGTGTTCAGCATCGAGGCCGTCGAGGAAGCCGGACGCCTCCGGGTGATCGCGCGGGATAACGGGCCGGGCTTCCCGGAGGCGGCCCAGGGCGGCGCAGGCTCGATGGGGCTGGCGCTGGTGGAGAGCCTCGCGCGGCAGCTCGGCGGCCCGGTCTCCTTCGCGAACGAGGGCGGCGCGCGCATCGAGTTCTCGATCGCGCGGCGCGGCACGGACGGGAACCTGGCCGCCGGCCCTGCCGCAGGGGCGTCCGGGCCGGAAGCCTGAGTCCGACGGCGGCGCTTGCGCCCGCGCCCGATGGGGCCTATGCTCTTCCCATGCGCACAGACTTGGCCATGCTGGTCGAACTCGCCAACGCCGAGTTCGACGGAGAATCGTTCAACGGGCCGTCCTTGATGGCGACGCTCGAGAAGCTCAGCCCGGAAGCGGCCGCTTCGCACGACACCTTCGAGGGCTATTCCGCCTGGGAAACGGCGATCCACTGCCTGTATTTCAAGTATTTCATCGCCCGGAGCCTCGGCGCTTCCGGGCCCGTGGAGCCGTATCCGTTCGAGCAGGAGAGCTTCATCCGCATCGAAGCGCCGGACGTCGAGGCCTGGAAAAAGCTCGACGCCTACCATCGACGCGTCCACCACGCGGTGTGGAAGGCGATCGCCGGTCTCGACGAGGAGCGCCTGGCCGAGATAATGCCCGAGTGGAAGATACCCTACCGCGCCGCCATCTCCTGGCTCGCGACGCACGATACCTACCACACGGCGCAGATCAGGAGCATGGGCGTGCCGGGGCTGCGTTCGCCCCGCGACTAGACCCCGGAGGCGGGACCTGGAGTCCGGAGGCGGAGCCCGCACGCGGAAACGCTACCCCGGCTCCGGGCGCGGGCCCGCTCAGCCGCGCTTCGAGGCCAGCATGGCCGCGAGTTCCTCGCGGGCGAACAGGTAGCTCGAGCCGCAGGCCTTGCAGACGGTTTCCACGGGCCAGGGGCCGTTTTCGGCCAGGTCGCGGAGGCCCTCGCCGAGCGCTTCGATGGAAGCGCCGAAGCGCTCCTTCGAACAGGGGCAGTCGAAACGGAAGGGGCGCGATCCGAGGCGCGCGGGCGAAAGCTCCGCGAAGGCGCGCTCGACCAGCGCGTCGGCGTCACCGCCCCGGGCGAACCATTCCCCGATCGGGGGCAGGCGGCCGAGCGCTTTCTCGGCGCGTTCCATCGCGATATCGTCGGCTCCCGGCAGGGCCTGTACCAGGATGCCTCCGGCGCCCTCGGGCCTTCCGAGCCGGTCGGGCAGGACCCCCACCGCGACCGCGCTCCGGGTCTGCTCCGAACGGAGGAAGAGCTCGGCTAGGTTGCGCGCCGGGCCGCCTTCCACCAGCGCCACCTGGCCGACGAAGGGTCGCGGTGCGAGCGCTATGAATCGCGAGACCGAGAGCGTACCGCGGCCTATCCAAGTGGCCGGGTCGAGCGAGGCCGGGGCCGCGCTTCCCGCCGTCGCCGAGCCGCGCACGCTGCCGTCCGCGCCGCCTTCCACCGAAAATCCGGCCAGGGGACCGTCCGATTCCAGCACGAGCGATACGCGGTCCGCGCCTTTCAGGGTGGACGCGTAGAGGCCGGCCAGCACGAGCGCGTGGCCGAGGGCGGTGGCGACGAAGGGATCGGCCCGGTGGGCCGCGCGGGCCAGGGCGACCGCCCGCGTCCCCTGCACGACGGCCAGGCGTATCGTGCCGGCGAGCAGGGAATGGACGACGAGCGCGTCCGGTGGCAGGGCGTCGAGGCGCGCCTCGAGTTCGTCGTCGTCGAGCTTGACGGGATTCATGGGGAGTCCTCCGGTGCGGCGCGTTCAGGAATCGAGGGGCGGGAAGGATCCCGAGGGAAGGGTGAACGAGAAGGAGCCGCCCGTGCCGGAGGATAGCGTGCCGCCCTGGAGTTCGAGAAGCCGCGCGGCCAGGGCGGCGCCGAGGCTCTCCGAACCCGCGGCGACGCCGGGTTCCGGATCGCGGGCTCCTCCGCCCGAGTCGATGCGGAAGGTCGTCTCCTTTCCGCCCTCGACGCACGCGCACTCGATCCTGCGGGCGCCGCCCTCGATGGCAGCCCCGATCAGCTCGCGCAGGATGCGCACCAGGCGGCGCCTGTCGGCGATGACCGGCGCCTCCGCTCCGTCGTCGCGGGCGACGAGCAAGCGCGCGTTCCGGATGGCGAGCGGAGCGCAGGCGTCCAAGGCTTCCCGGAGCGCGGCCCTGCCGTCGAGCACCTCTATCTCGAGCTCGAGCCGGCCCGCCTCGAGCGCCGCCAGATCGACCGAGGCGTCCGCGATGTCGAGCAGCCGCGCGCTGTCAGATGCGAGCTTTGAAATCGTGCCGCGGAGGCTGTCGGCGTCGGCGTCGCGGTCGGCCGAGATTCGGGCTGCCAGTTCATGGCTGGCGGCGATCGGCGCGCGGATTTCCCGGGCGAGGGCCGCGAGGAAACCGCTCTTGACGCGGCTGGCGCGCTCCGCCTCGGCCAAGGCCTCGCGCGTCCTGCCGTAGAGGCGGGCGCCGTGGATGGCCACGGCGGCCTGCCGCGCGAGGCCTTCCAGGAATTCGAGGTCGACGCTGGTGAAGCGGAGCTCGTCCGCGCCGCGCCAGACCGCCATCACGCCGATGGTGCGGTCCTTGACGATGAGCGGCGCGGCCATGAGCTTTTCCTCGCGCTCGTCGACGCCGGAGCCGGGGACGTGCACGGAGCGGTCGTCATCCACGACGTCGTCCACGATCTCGGCACTGCCCGTCCGGGCCACCGCGCCGATGATGCCGGCTCCGGGCTCGATGGCGTCGTTCTCGATGGCCTCGGCGTCGGGGCCGCGCGCGATGATGGCCTTGAGGACCCGATCCTCCTCGTCG
>JAKLEE010000056.1 GCA_022703215.1 Spirochaetota bacterium
GCTTCCCCGACTCGCCCCGTATTCCAGCCTCGTGCCGAAGCTCCTTCCGCCCGGTCCGCCCCTCGCGGGCCTGGACCTCCGCGTCGGCCTCGAGGAGTTCCACCATGCGCTCGCGCGCGGCTGGGAAGAGCCCCTCATGCCGCGCGCGCGGAAGCGCGACGACGGGGACCGTGCCGAGGCGCGGCGGCGTGCGCTCGCGACGGGCGAGTGGCGAATTTTCGTCACTGGCCGCGACTGCGATTTCGAGACTCCCTCGGGCGAGCGGCTCCGTCCCCTCGACGCGGCCGTCCTCGCGCTGGAATCCGACCGCGACTCGGGCTCCGCCTCCTGGGTATTCCTGCGCCGCTTCGCGCTCGCCCTGCGGGCCCTCGTGGCGGCTGGAGCCATCCACCCCGCGCTCGACCCGAAACCGGACGGCTTCGCGGTCCTCTGGAAGCCCGCGGCGTTCGGCGCTGATGTCCGCTCCTGGCTGGACTGGGTGGCCGCGGCCGCCGTGCAGCCCGAAGCCGACGCGCGGAACGGAACGAGCTCTGTCCCCGAAGCGCCGGCCGCCGCGGGGAAGCGTCGGAGCTCTGTCCCCCGCCGGGCCGTCCCCGACCGGGCTTCGCTCGTCGCGCTGCTCGCGGCCGCCTTCCTCCGCGACTACGCAAGCCGGCTCCGCTTCTCGCCATCCGGCGCCTACGCCGCCGCGAGCCCGGTCTCGCGGGCGCTCTTCGAGGGCGCGACCGTGGACGCGCGGGTGCCGGCGCTCCGCTCCCTGCCCGCGGCCCTGGCCGCCCGCTTCTCGGTGTACGAGCTCGCCGCGGGCGAGCACGGCCTCGAGCTCCTGGTGCGCGCGGCCCCGGGACGGAGGCCGGCCGACGCGGATGCCGAGCCGGGCCGCCGCTACCGCCTCGAGGCGGGCGTCGCGGCAGCCGACGGGAAGCGGGTGCCGATCCACGAAGCGGCCGGCACGCTCGGCTCCGGGGCCCTCGCCTTCCCCGCCCTGCTCTCCGCCTTCGTACCGGAGCTGGCCGCCCTCGGGACGAGAGCGGGCGTCATGCTCGACGAGGAGGCGCTCGGCCGCCTCGTCACCGGGGCCGCGCCGCTCCTCGCCCGGCTCGGCGTTCCCGTCGTCCTCCCGAAGGAGCTCGCCAGGCTCGCCCGTCCGCGCCCCGTGCTCGCCGCGAAGCGCCGGCGCGGCGCGGCCTCCCTCGCCTCGGCGCTGGACCTGGCTTCCGCCTTCAGCTTCGAGTGGAAGGTGGAGCTCGGCGGCGAGCTCGTCGACCTCGCCGAGTTCGAGGCCCTCGTGGCCAGGGGCCGGGCCCTCCAGCGCTTCCGCGACTCCTGGGTGCGGCTCGACCCCGGCGAGGCCGCGGCCCTGCTCGAACGGCTCCGCCGCCGCGAGACGCCGGACGCGGGCACGGCGCTCCGGGCCCTCATGGAAGGCGAGGTCGAGGAGGGAAGCGCCTTCGCGGAGGGGGTGGCGGCCCTGCTCGCGAGAGGCCGCGCAGCGGCCGACCCCGCGCGGCTTCCCCTTCCCGCGGGCCTCGCCGCGAACTTGCGGCCCTACCAGGATCGCGGCTTCCGCTGGCTCGCGGCCAACTTCGCCGCGGGCTTCGGGTGCCTCCTCGCGGACGACATGGGCCTCGGCAAGACCGTGCAGGCCATCGCCCTCATGCTCCTCCTCAAGGAAGGCGGCCAGCTCGGCCGCGGCGCCCTCGTCATAGCGCCGGCGAGCCTCCTCACCAACTGGGAACGCGAGCTCGCGCGCTTCGCCCCGACGCTCCGCGTCGCGCTCCACTACGGCGCTGGCCGCCGGGCGGCGAAAAAGGGGCCGGAGCCGGACGTGCTCCTCACCACCTACGAGACCTTCCTCCGCGACCGCGCCACGCTCGCCGCGCGCGACTGGGACCTGGCCCTGCTCGACGAGGCTCACCTCGTCAAGAACCCCGACGCCGCGCGGAGCAAGGCCGTCAAGACCCTCAAGGCCGCGCGCCGCCTCGCGCTCACGGGCACGCCGGTGGAGAACAACCTGGCCGAGCTCTGGAGCATCTTCGACTTCGCGCTGCCCGGCTGGCTCGGCAGCCTCGAGGATTTCGCGCGCGAATTCCGGGCGCCCATCGAGGTCTCGCGCGACGCCGAGGCGGCCGCCCGCCTCCGCCGCGTCACCGCTCCCTTCATCCTCAGGCGGCTCAAGACCGACCGCGCCATCGCCCCCGACTTGCCGGAGAAATCCGTGATCGCCGAGTACGCCGAGCTCACGGCGGAACAGGCCGCGCTCTACAAGGTCGCCGTCGAGCGGGGCATGGCCGCCGTCGAATCCGCGGGCCCCGGGAACCGGAGCGGGCAGGTCCTCGCCATGCTCACCGCGCTCAAGCAGATTTCCAACCACCCGCGCAACTGGGACAAGGAGAGCCCGGGCGACGCCGCGCGCTCGGGAAAGTCGCGCCTCCTCCTCTCGCTCCTCGACTCGGCCTTCGAAGCGGGCGAGCGCGTCCTCGTCTTCAGCCAGTACGTGGAGATGCTCGAGATCCTCGCACCCGTCGTGCGCGAAAACCTGGGCGTCGAGCCCGAGCTCCTCCACGGCGGTATGACGAAGGCGCGGCGCGACCAGGCGGTCGACCGCTTCCAGAACGGGACGGGCCCGGGCGCGTTCCTCGTGAGCCTCAAGGCGGGCGGGGTCGGGCTCAACCTGACCGCGGCCACGCGCGTCTTCCACTACGACCTCTGGTACAACCCGGCGGTTGAGAACCAGGCGACCGACCGCGCCTTCCGCATCGGGCAGACGAGGAACGTCTTCGTGCACCGCCTCATCGCGCGGGGCACCCTCGACGAGCGCATCGACGAGGCCCTGGCCGCCAAGCGCGAGCTCGCCGAGCTCACGGTCGGCACCGGCGAGACCTGGATCACGCGGCTCGGGAACTCGGAGCTGCGCGAGCTCGTGGCGCTGCGCTGAGGGCGGCTCCCCGGCTCAGCGCGGCCCGATCGCGTATTCGAGCGGGAATCCGAAGAGCGGCATGCCCTCCGCCGTCGCGACGCCGTCCAGCCTCAGGCCGAAGCCGCCGGCGGCCGCGGCGCCGAGGCCGGGCCAAACCAGGGTGAGCTCGACGCGCCCGTTCTGGCCGAGTTCCGAAGGCGCGGGCACAGGATCCACGGCCCTTCCGACGCGGCCGGCCGCCTCGTGGAGGACGCCCGCGGGCGTCGCCGTGCCGCCGCCCGCCTCCGCGACGACGCGTGACCAGTCGAGCGAGAGCCGCGCGGTCGTCTTCGAGACCACGCGGACGCGCGCGAAGAGGTCCTCTCCGATCCGGTAGGGTGAAACTTTGACCAGCCAGCGGTCCAGCCAGAATTCGTCGCCCGAGACGAGGACGAAGCGCCCGGCGGGGGGCGCGGCGGTTGCGTCCGCACCGGCACCCTCTCCCGCCCCGTGGCCGTGCGCCTCGGGAAGGAGTCCGGCGCCTTCCATGTACTCGGCCTGGCGCGCGGCGAAGTCCCCGGCGCCGCCTGAGTACGCGAAGGACGCGAGTGAAGCGAGCCGCGTCGCCTGCTCATGCAGGGCGGCCATCGCGCCTTCGGTCGGGAAGAACTCGAAGCTGCCTTCGAAAAGCCGCCGCCCCTCCGCGTCGCGGATGAAGAGCGAGTCCAGCCGGTACGCGGTCGAAGGCGCTCCCGCGAGGCCGTAACGCGCGTAGGTCCCCGGGTCGGTGACCGGCAGGAAGCGGAGCGTGAAGGCCCCGCCCGGGCCCGCCGCGGTTCCGGCCTCATCCCCGTCCAGCGAGGCGAGCGGGGCTTCCGTCCCTTCGGCCGTCGCGAGCGAGGCGAGCGCTCCGTCGAGCGCGACCGGGCTCCGTCCCCGCGCGAAATCGCCGGAGCTCTGTCCCCGATCCAGCGCGAGCCTCACGAGGACCTCGCCCGTCGCGGGGTCCACGGCGAGCGAGGCGGCGGCCCGGACGCGCCCCGCGGCGAGGAACGCCGGCTCCGCCGCGTACGCGACGAAGCCGGCAGGCCACGGGGCCGCCCCGTCCGAGGCGTCGGGCCGCCCGGGGGAGCAGGCGGCGAGGGCCACGAGGGCCGCCGCCATCAGTATGGTTCTCAGAGCCCGTCCACCGAGTACACGGCGTAGCCGCGCGGCGGCGCCCAGACTTCCACGGTGCCCGAGCTGTTGCAGTACTTGGTCGCGGGCTGGTAGTTCTGGCCCGAGACCGGCGAGTACCAGGCGTAGACCTTGAGGTTCTTGTTCTTGAGGTAGCCGTTGGCCGTGGTCACCGTCGCGCCCTTCCAGGCAGTCGGATGGTCGTTGATGACGACGATGTAGCCCGGCGACGCGGTCGAGTAGCCGTAGCTCCCGTAGATCAGCAGGTCGCCGTCGTTCGTCTTCAGGTTCTGGATCTTCGGGGCGGCCATGGCCAGCTTGCCGCGGACCCAGACCAGCTGCTTGATGCCGTTGCCCCACTGGCCGCCGAGGGTGGCGAGGCCGTAGTCGAAATAGTCCTTCCACCAGATCGACGGGTAGCCCTGATAGGTCAGGATGAAAGCGTAGGCCATCATCTTGTCGCGGTAGATCTCGTCCGTGTCGTGGTTGCCCACGAAGGTGACCGCGCGCGTGGGGTTCTTCGCGGCGAAGCTCTTGGCGTAGTCCACCAGGTTCGGCAGGTAGCCGCCGCCCGTCGAATTGTTGCAGACGTCCTTCATCGCGTAGTAGAGCGCGAAGTCGAAGGCGGACGAGTTCGCGTTCGCGGTCCACCAGTCGAGGGTCGAGGTGTTGGAGTCCCAGTACTCGCCGACCGAGAAGACGCCGCCCGTGGCGGCCTTCATGTCCTTGACCACCCAGGGCTCGATGCCTTTCACGTAGTCGAAGCGCCACTGGACGAAGCCGGCGTTCGTCGTGCTCTTGAGCCAGTTCATCCAGGTCTTGGTGTCGGCATAGGCCGAGCCCGCGGAGTAGCAGACGTCGGGGAAGCCGCCGAAGACGCCGGAGTCCGCCGTGTGGTAGTTGTTCGGATGGAAGGAATCCCAGTGCCAGAGGCTCTTGCCGGAGAGGGCGCCGGAGAAATTCGTCCAGGTGTTCGTGCCCGTCTTCGGGTTGTACTCGCTCGCGCCGCCCGAGCGGTGGTTGAGGACGATGTCCGCCATGGCGCCGATGCCGTAGGTCTTGAAGGTCGCGATGGCGCTCTTGAGCTCGGCCTGCGAGCCGAAGCGCGTCTCGATCGAGCCCTTCTGGTTGAGCTGGCCGAGGTCGTAGTAGTCGAAGGGATCGTAGCCCATCGAGTAGGCGCCGTTGTCGGTCTTCGAAGCCGGCGGGAACCAGATGGCGTCGATGCCGTAGCCGCCCGCCATGTTCGCGAGCCCCGCGGCCTTCGACTTCATCGTGTTGTACCAGGTGCCGCCCGCGGGGACGTCCCAGTAGAAGCCCTGCATCATCACGCCGGACTTGCCGGTCGCGGAGCGGGCAGGCGCCTCGCCGTCGAGCGCGGCTTCCTGCGTGAACGGTCCCTGGCAGGACGCCAGGACCAGCAGCGCGAGCGCGACGGCGAATCCCGCGCGCAGCCTTGAGAGCCTTCCTTTCATGTCGACGCCTCCTTTTGCCTTCCGGGGGATTCCGGCCCCCGTCGCCCCGGCCGCGCGCTGGCCGCTTTGGCCCTGACGCCTCGGATCGCGGCCGCAACGTTGTGCGACCCCGATTAACCGGTTTACCCCGGAGTTCGGGAGGACGCAAGCTGTTTTCGCAACTGAACGGGATTTTCCTGTTTCGAAAGCGCCCGTCAGCCGAGCAGGGCGCGGACCAGGGCAGCCGTGTCGCAGGGCTTCTCGAGGCTGGCGGCGAGGCCGAGCTCGCGGTGGAGCGCCTCCGCCAGGTCCCGGTCGGCGTAGCCGGTCAGGAGCACGAGGGGGAGATCCGGATACCGCTGGCGCGCTTCGCGGAGGAAGCGGTCGCCACTCATGTGGGGCATGCGCCAGTCGCTGACGACGCCGGCGAGCGGGGGGCCGTCGGCGTCGAGCTCGTCCATGAGCGCGAGGGCGGCGGCGCCCGAGGGGGCGGTCTCCACCCGGTAGCCGGGGCCGAGGGCCGTCGCGAGCGAAAGTCGCAGGGCCAGAAGGATGATGGGCTCGTCGTCGACGACCAGGATCGAGCGCTCAGCCATGGCAGGCGCTCCCGCCCGGTTCCGCGTCGAAGGGCAGGCGCACGGTGAAGGTCGATCCGAGCGGGCCGCCCGAATACGAGATGTCGCCGCCGTGGTCGCGGACTATCTCGCGGCTGACCGAAAGGCCGAGGCCGGTGCCCTTGCCCGGGGGCTTGGTCGTGAAGAAGGGCTCGTACATGCGCCGCGCGACCGCCTCCGGGATGCCCGGTCCCGTGTCGGAGAAGCTCGCGGCTATCCAGCCGGCTTCCGGCCGGATCCGCACGGTCAGGCGACCCGAGGAACCCATGGCGTCGACGGCGTTCATCGCGAGGTTCATCCATACCCGGCCGAGCCGGTCCGGCCGGCACGGGAAGTCCGGTACCTCGGCGTAGTCCCTGACCACCTCGATGGCGTCCCGCGTGCGCGGCGTCAGCAGGGAAAGCACCGCGTCGATCTGCGCCGCGACCGAGCCGCGCACGGCGCCGCCCTTGCTGTCGCGGTGGGCGTAGATCCTGAGCGCGCCGATCACCGCGCCTATGCGGGCGACCGCCTCGCGGGAGGCGTCGAGGGCGATCGACGCGCGCGCTCGCTCGAGGGCGAACTCGCGCGCGGCCGGGCTGGCCGCGGCCACGCGCGCGAGGAAGTCCGGATCCGGGTCGACGACGCCGAGCGCGAGGCAGAAGTCCGCGAGCTCGTCCCGTCCACCGTACCCGGCGCGTTCGAGGGCCCCGAGCGCGGCGCGACGGGCCGCCCGCGAATCGGCGAGCGCGGCGTCCGGCGCGCGAGGAGGCGGAGCCAGGCCGTCGGAGCCCGCCGGCCCCGCGGCGGCGGCGCGAAGCAGGCCTTCCATGGCGTCGATGCCGGAGAGCGCCGCTTGCAGGGGCGAGTTGAGCTCGTGCGCGAGCCCGGCCACGAGGTCGCCGAGGGAGGCCATGCGGTCGGCCTCGACCAGCATGGCGCTCCGTTCGAGCACCTTCGCCTCGAGGTCGCGGTTGGCGAGCCTGAGCTTCCGGGTCAGCGCCCGGATGACCAGGACCGAGACGAGGGTGGCGAGCGCAAGGATCGCGAAGCCGCCCGCGAGCCAGGCCGGCACAACCACAGTCTCCGTGCGCTCGTGGCCCAGCCACTCGGCCTGCAGCTCGTAATACCACGATCCGGAATCCGCCACGAGCTCGGCGTAGCGCCGGTTGATCGCCTCGAATTCCGCGGTGAAGGGGCTTTTCCTCGAAAGCACCGGATACGAGCGGAAGGGCGCGAAGACGATGGTCGTCCCCTTAACCCGCGTCTGCACGGCGACGAACCAGTTGGACTGCACCCCGGCGAAAACCTCGCCGCCGGCGACCGCCTCGACGAGCGCGTCGAAATCCTGGTACTCGACGAGCTCGCAGGGGATGGCCAGCGACTCCGCGTACACGCCGAAGCTCGCCCCGTTGCGGTCCCCCGTCACCACGCCGATCCGCCGGTGCTGGAGATCGAGGACGGAACGGAGCTCCGTCTCGTTTGCGACGAAGAGCTGGCTCCAGCCGGCCGACGCGGTGTCGTCGGAGAAATGGAAGGATTCCTCGCGCTCGGGCGTCCGCACCAGCGTGGTGAAGAAGTCGACCTCGCCCGAGACCATGAGGGGGTAGAGCTCCGAAAAATCGCCGACCCGATACTCGTAATCGATGCCGAGTTCGTCCATGATGCGCGAATAGAGCTCGACGAAGAAGCCGGTCGGTTCCCCCGCGGCGTCCACGTAGGTGGTCGGCGGCGCGTTCGGCACCAGGCCGTAGACGAGGGGACGCGCCGCGGCCGGCGACAGCGCGACGGCGAGGGCGAGCGCCGCGAGAGTGGACTTCCCCAAGCATACTCCCGACCGCATGCGTCCTCCCGAATCCCAAGCATAGTGGAGGGCGACGGACATCTCAACATCCAAAACGGGCGGCGCGCGGAAGCCGCCGAGAGCGGGCGCCGCGCGCTTGACCCCGGAGCCCTTCCCGTGCTTTCCTCACGCCCTCGAGCCGCGGGGAAGCGTCCCCCGCGGCCTTTCGTCGTTGCCCCGGACGCTCCGGAGCCGGGTCATCCGGCGCCGGGCAGAGGGCGACCGGACCGTAGCGCGGGCGGCGAAACGCGCGACGGCCCGACGGAGCCATGGAGGGAAAGGGCGTGTACGGCATCGACTTCGGCACCTCGAACACGGTGCTTACCGCGCGCGAAGGCGGCAGGACCCGGCTCCTCGACCTGGGGGAAGGCGGCGTGGTGCCGTCGCTCCTCTACTTCGAGCGGGACCGGCGCGCCTCGGTCGGCCACGCGGCAGCCTCCGACTACGCCGCCGCCCTCGAGCGCTGGAAGGGCGAGCGCGACCTGTACGAGCGCTTCCGCTTCTTCCAGGCTTTGAAGCTCGCGCTCAAGGACCCGCTCTACGAAGGGACCACGGTCTTCGGCGAGCGGTTCAAGCCCGAGGCGCTCGCGGGCATCTTCCTCCGGGAGCTGAAGCGCCGTGCTGACGCGGCTTGCGGCACCGAGGCGGAGGAGGTCGTGCTCGGGCGGCCGGTGACGCTCGCGAGCGACGGGGCGGAGGACGCGCGGCTCGAGGGGCGCTTCCGCGCTGCGGCGGAGCTCGCCGGCTTTTCGAAGGTCGCCTTCGTGCCGGAACCGGTCGGTGCGGCGACGAGCCTGCTCGGACGGCACAGCGGCATCGTCCTCGTGTTCGACTTCGGCGGCGGCACGCTCGACGTCACCGTGGCCCGCATGGGGACCGACTCGATCGAGCCGCTCGCGAACGCCGGCATCGACCTGGGCGGCTACCTGCTCGACGAGGACCTCTCACGCGCGCGCGTCATCCGCCATTTCGGCTCGGAAGGGAAGATCCGCACCATGAAGGGCTCCTGGCTCGACATGCCCTCCTGGTTCACGAAGCAGGTGGCCAGCTTCCACGCCCTGCCGCTGGCGGACCTGGCCAGGACGCGCATGTCCATCCGCGAGGTGCTCGCGGAAGTGCGGCCGATCGACAAGCCGAAGCTGCGCGGGCTCCTCGACTTCATCGACCGCAACCTGGGCTTCCGCCTCTTCGAGCGCATCGACGAGGCCAAGATACGCCTCTCGTCGGAGGACGCGGCCGAGATCGCCTTCGAGGTCCCGCCGCACGTGTCGTTCCGGGAACGCGTCGGCCTGGCGGAATTCGAGGCGCTGGCCGCCCCCCGCGTCGAAGCGGCCGGGGCCCTCGTCCTGTCCGCGCTCGCGAAAGCCGGGCTCGAAGCCGGCGAGGTCGGGAAGGTGGTGCGTGTAGGCGGCTCGTGCCGGATTCCCGCCTTCATCCGCATGCTCGATTCGCTCTTCCCCGGTCGCGTGGAGGAAGGCGAGGTGTTCACCTCGATCGCGGCGGGTCTGCTCGAAGCCCACGAACGGGGCCTGTCCTGCTAGGGACTGGAAAAGGGAAGCAAACGCCGAGGCGCGGAGACGCCGAGCTCAAGGAGAGATGGCAAGGCGAGACGGATAGCGTTGTGGGAAACCAGGCGGCGGGGTGAACCAGATCAGGCTTGCCTTCGCCCGGAACGCTAGGCGTCCCGGCGCCCAGCCTTGATCCAGAACGTCGTTCAGAGCATCTGGACGCGCTGGGAGAGGGCCTTGCGCCATTCCCGCTTGTCCTTCTCCTTCTCGTTCTCCCAGGAGATGCGGCGCTTCACCGTGAAGGCGTTCTCGTTGCGGTCGCGGAACTGGACCACGGCGAAGTTGCCGGCGCCGATGTAGACGACCTTCTCGCCGGGTCCCAGATCCTCGGCGGCGGAGACGCGCGCGAGCACGCAGTCGAAATGGGCGGGAAGGTTGGTCTCCTTCTCCGCGAGCGCGCTCGACAGGTCGTAGATGGGTTCGCCGCAGAGGGGGCAGACGGCGGCGGGAACCTGCGGACGGGCCTCGGCCTTGCGCGCCTCGCCGGGGTTTTTTCCCCGGTACCAGCGGCCGCGGCCGCGGCGACGGGAACTATCTCGATTTCCGTCCGACATGGGGGACTCCGTTCACGGTGGCGAGCTCGGCGCTCAGGACCTGGGCGATGCGCAGGATGGCGCCGGCGATGTACGCCTCATCCTGCACCTTTTCGCGCAGTTCATCAAGCCGTCCCTGGCGGGCGGCCGGGTCCTTGCGGGGGCTCACGCCCGCTCCGGGAAGGCGCGCTCGAGCCAGCGTTCGAGGCGGCCGGCGCGGATCAGGATGACGTCGTATCGAAGGCTCATACGCTTATATTCTCGATTCGCGGCGAGGAAGAATTGAGACGTTTCTACGACGCGGCGACGCTTCCTCGCGTCCACGAGGCGCTCGGCCGACTCCGGCCCGTAGGCGTCGACCGACTTGACCTCGACGAAGGCCAGTTCCTCGCCCTTGCGGGCGACAATGTCGAGCTCGCCCGGGACCGCCCGCCAGTTGCGCGCCACGACGGTCCAGCCGGCGGCCTCCATGGCCCGGGCGGCGACTTCCTCCGCGGCCGCTCCCGCCGCGTGCGTCGAAGGCTTCCGCGGAGCGGGGCCTTCCGCCCCTTCCCTTCCGCTCACTTCCTCGCGACGTCGCGGGGGTCGAGGGCGCGCGCCACGAAGATGGTCTTCTCCTTGAGCAGGTCGAGGATCTCGCCCTCGTCGTCGCCGTAGCGCTTGCCGAACTCGTCCACCACGACGCGGATCTTCGGGCGCAGGGGCGCGTCGGCGTGGATGCCCACCACCTTCGCGATGGCCGCGTTGTTGAGCAGGACGAGGGAGCCGATCGGGTAGATGCCCATGGCGCGGATGAAGGCCTTGAGGATCTCCGGATCGAAGCGCCGCGAGTTGTCCGAGAGCAGGTTCTTCATGGCGGCGTAGCCGATCATCGAGTTGCGGTAGGGCTTCTCGCTGACCATGGCCTCGAAGGCGTCCACCACCGAGACGATGCGCGAAAGGAGGTCCACGTCCTTGCCCGGCGAGCGCCGCGGGTAACCCTCGCCGTCCCAGCGCTCGTGGTGCTGCAGGCCCGGCAGCCCCACCTCGTCGGGGTACATCAGTTCCTTGGTGATGATGCGGTAGGAGAGCAAGGGGTGGGCGCGCATCTTCTGGAGCTCGTCCTCGGCCAGCTCGCCCTTCTTCTTGACGATGGACTCGGGAACCCGGGCCATGCCGAGGTCGTGGAGCAGGGCGCCGGTGGCGAGGTACGCGAGGCGCCAGGTGGGCAGCTTGATGGCCGTGCCCACCACGATGGACAGGATGGCCGTGTCCACGCCGGCGCGCGCGTAGTCGTTCGCGGCGATCTCGCCCGAAAGTATGGCGGACACGAGGTCGGCCTGCTTGTCGCGCACCACGCGCAGGAGGTCCTGGACGATGGAGTCGACCGTGCGGGGCTCGACCTTCTCGCCCCGGCCGACGCGGTCGAAGACCACCGCCAGGCGGTCGACCATGTCGACATATTCCCGGTAAAGCTCGCGATCGCCGGCGAAGGGGTTCGGCCTGATGCCGTCGGCGCGCTCGGCCTCCTGGACCTCCCCGGCTTCCGCCGGCCTTTCCTCTACCGGCTCGCCCGAGCTCATCACATGGGTGACTCCCCAAGCCGAGAGCATGTCGAGGTCCTTCTGCCTGATGGCGATGCCGGCCGGGACGAACAGGTTCTTCTCGTCGAGGAGGACGTCCTCCGTGAACTTCATGCCAGCGGAAAGGTCCGAGAGCGCAAGACGTTTCTTCATTTTCTCTCCATAAGGGCGACCGTCGCGAGGACGGCCGCCGCCAGTTCCCAATATTCCGCCGGGACGAAGTCGCCCGCGTCCAGGACCTCGAAGGCCTCCGCGGCCGGCGCGTCCTCGACGACGGGCACCCCCGCCCCGCGGGCTATCCGCTCGATCCGTTCCGCGCCGAGCCCGCGGCCGCGCGCCAGCACGTACGGAGCGGGAAGCCGCGGATCCCAGCGCAGCGCCGTCGCCAGTTTCCTACGCACGCTCGTCCGCCCCCGCGGGCAGTTCTCCGCCGTCCGCATCCTCGCCGGGGGCGAGGATCCTGAACGAGGCTACCCCGTGCGCCTCGGCGAGCCGAGCCGCCGCCCGCCGGAGCGCCCCATCGTCCGACCTGCCCCTACCGATGGACAGGCGCGGCGAAGGTCCGTCCCCGAAATCCACGCGGAAACGCCAGCGCGTCCGCGCGCGCCCCGCGACCAGGGTGGCCGCGATGCACCCGGGACCGCCGGATTCTTCCGGTAATTGTAGACGCAGGGTTCCCGAGATTTCAACGCCGTCGAGCTCGAAGGCGAAGGGAACGAAGCTCCACGCGCCTTTTTCCCGCGCCTGCGAGAACTTCGCGCCGAGAACGAGGTTTTCGAGGAAGCGGCCCAAACCCGGTCCGTCGAGGGTTCCCGCGTCGAGCCAGGCGTCCGCGACCGCTTCGGCGCCGCCCGCGATCTCTACGCCTTCCCGGTCCGTCCATCGCCCGGACCCCGCATGCCCGCGCCCGCGTCCTCCGGCGTCGCCGCCTTCCGCTCCGGAGCCGCCCGAAGCGTCCCCCCGTCCGAACACGGCTTCCACCGCCGCGTCGAGCCCATCACCCTCGCCGAGGCCGAGCGCGGCGGCGCGGGCCAGGAAGGATGCGGCACCCTCCGGATCGCCGGAGCGGGCGGCGGACTTGGCCAGGGCGGGAGCGAGCTTGAGGGACAGACCTTCGCGGGCGAGACCGCGGAGCGCGGCTGCGAGCGCGCCGGCCAAGGGCCCGGAAGCCGGAGCGGTCGCGGCGAGGACTGAGGAGGAAAGGGAGGGAGCGCCCGGGGGGACAGGGCTCGCTTCGACCGGAGCGATGCGGGATGAGCCCGGACCGGCCGCTCGGCCGAGCACCCGGAACGAAAGCCCGCCGTCAGGCCGGGCTTCGGCGAGGACGCGGTAGGACGCCCCCGGGACGGGGTCGCCCGAGCCAGCGGCGAGCAGGGCGGCGCCGCCCGAGGACAGGCGCCAGAGTCCGGAAGGGTCGCGTCCTTCGTACGTGAAAACGCGGACGGCGCCCGGACGGAACGTCTCCGTTCCGCGGGCGCCGTCCTGCGCGGCGATATTCCTTGAGTCTCCGGCCCCGGTTACGTTCTCCATGGCCGGAGATGGAATCAGGC